>JAKSRB010000070.1 GCA_024403825.1 Ruminococcus sp.
AAATTTCACTTTCGCATATTTGCAATAAAAATACCGCATAATTATATTAGCATAATCATACGGTATAGGCTTTTATTTTATTTTTACTATGCAAGCTTTTCAAACAGCTTTCTGCCCTTTGTATTTAAAAACAATAATTCTATTACTATCAGCAATACATAACAAAGCAGTCCTCCGATATATCCCAGTATTACAGGGCGGTCATCTACAAGCAGGGCTGTTGTTGATATGAGCATAAGCGGAAATAATGACAGCAGCAAGGAGGATAATATGGTTATTATTACACTTCCGCTCTGCTTGATTATAATTATTTCTGATGACCAGTCAAAGCGTGGCAATATCAGATTTATGCATATTCCATACAGCCCTGCAAATATTGCTGAGGCGGTCGGTATCAGTATCATAAATATTATATCTGTTACATTCACATCTATCGCAAATGTACTGCTTATTACTGCAAACAATATTCCTGGAATGGTTATTATTGGCGATAACAGCGACTTTGCTATGAATAATTTCATAAAATCTACTGGTGCGGTCTTGATTATCCACAGCGTCTTTGCCTCAAGCGAAATTCCTGAGGCTGTTGCATCATTTACTACACACATTGCTGTAATTGAGCATATTATCATTGCCGCCGGATATGAGGTTGTGGCTGGGGTTATTCCCAGAAGCTCCTGCGGAAACGGATTTCCCTTTATTATCAGGAATATTCCAAATAATATTATCGCTATTGTGCCAAATCCGCCATTCATTATATATCCGGGCATACTGAGAAAATATCCAAGCTCCTTAATTACAAGACTATAGAATTTATCCTTTCTCTGCATTGGCTTTTGTACGAATTTTTTTCTGACGGCTTCGGTTTTTGTTGTTATTACCTTTACAAACCTTTTTGATATAAACCATATCGAAAATACTATTGACAGCACACATATCAATACTATTAATATTATATACATCGGATTGAAGGTTTCTATTGATTGTCCGAACCAGTAAAATATAAACAGATATTTTTGAGAAAACTCTGTTGCCTCTTCAATATGGGTTACTGCATATATAAATAACGGCTTTGCGTTCATTCCTACCGCTATCACAATGCCCATTGCTATTAGTCCCATTATTGTATTTGCGGTCTTTTTGCTCGGCAGTTTTGAGCTTATATACCATAGGAAATATCCGAATAAGGAGCATATTGCGGTTGAGAACAACGGAAATGCCAACATTATTATTATGTAATACAACGCATTTATCGGCAGATAATGCATAAATAGTCCATATACTCCCATTGCCGGCAGCATTATCATTGAACTGTAGCCTACATTCATTACATATAATGTTGCCGCTCTGCCGATTAGTATTTCAAGGGGTCTGAGCGGTACGGACAACAGCAATTCATTGTCCTTGGACTCAAATAAATAGGACTGTGCTGCAAGCAGACTACTCATTATTGAAAACGAAAAGGCTACAAGCAAATCTATCGCTGAATATGCCCACCTTAATTCATCTATGTTTGTTATGTATGCAAGCAGGAAAAATCCCAGATATGCACTTGCCATAACCATTAACAAAAATATTATCATTATGGCGGAGATGATTTTCTTTGATACGCTTTTTTTGGAGGTTGCCACACTCTTTTTTCCACTCATAAATGAAAACATTGAATACAGCATTGCCTCCAGATTAAGCTTTAACAGCTTTATTACAGTTTTAGTCATTGTCACCCTCCAGCTCAATGAACACATCTTCAAGTGACGCATTGCCCTTTACCTCTTCAACTGTTCCTGTAACGATAAGCTTGCCCTTCTGTATTATTGCAACCTTATCGCAAAGCTTTTCTGCTACCTCCAGAACATGCGTTGAAAAAAATATTGCCGCTCCGTTATCGCACAATTTTCTCATTTCCTGCTTTACAAGGTGCGTTGCCTTTGGGTCAAGTCCTACAAACGGCTCATCCATCAGCAACAGCCTCGGCTTATGCATTAGTGCCGATATAAGGGCTACCTTTTGCTTCATTCCATGTGAATAGCTGTTTATCGGCTGGGCAAGGCTATCTACTATTTCAAACATCTGTGCATAATGCATTATCTCTTTTTCTCGCTCTTCTCGGCTCATATCATATATATCTGCTATGAAATTAAGATATTTTATGCCTGACATAAATTCATATAAATCAGGATTATCAGGCAGATATGATATTATTCGCTTGCACTCTATAGGCTGTTCCTTTATTGACATTCCGTCTATTGTTATTTCTCCGCTGTCAAACGCAAGCAATCCACAGCTTGATTTTATTGTTGTGGTTTTTCCTGCTCCGTTATGTCCGATAAATCCATATATTTCGCCTGACTTTATTTCAAGACTAAGATTATCTACCGCTTTTTTATCGCCATATGCCTTTGTCAAATTCTGAATTTTTAACATTTTATCACCGCCTGATTTTATATTTATATATTATACCAATTTTAAATTAAATTGTAAATAATATTTGTAAAAATGCATTAAACAAATTGACTTTTTGTTCATAATGTTTTATAATGTGTGTAAACAAGTAAATCAATATATTTTTTAATCAATATTTTGTTCTGTAATATACATTTATAATAATTCCTTGCTATTTAACAAAACAGTTTTTTATAATCTGTTGCAAAATACACAAATTTGTTAATAATTTGTTAGCAAAATGTCAAAGTTAATAAAATATTGGTTTTAGTTTTGTGCAAAATGCCGTTGTTTTAGTTAAAATGCACATAAATTTCCACAAAATATTTGGGGGATAAATTATCCAAAAATAATTGCCAGTTTTATTTGCATATGATATAATCTAATTGACTTAGCGGAATTATAATTCCTTATTTTTCCGTTATAATGTTAGCGGGCATTTTGCCTGTCTCAGGTGATTTCCGTTACAGCAAATTTTTCTTATGCTGTAATGGCGGAGAAATTTAAAAAAGAAGGAGCACAAAAATCATGAAAAAATTCAGAAGAATCACTTCTGCGGCTCTTGCTACTATGATGGCTTTCAGCGGTATGGCTGCTTTGTCAACATTTGGCTCAAGTGCTGCAACTACTAACAAGATTACACTTAGTTCTAATCTTACATCTAACCAGACATTTACTTACACTCCTGGTTCAAGCACAACCTTCACAGCTACTTATTATCTTAAGTCAAGCTACAAGGTTGTTGATGTTCAGGCTAAGGCTACTTATGACTCAGCTGTTCTTAAGCCAGCAAGCACAGTTACTAAGACTAATATGGCACCTGTATTCTCAGTTGACGGTAACTACATGGGCAACAAGACTTCAACAGGCACACTTGCTTTCAACAGCACAAACCTTGACAGCCTTTACAACTTCTCATCAGAAGGCGTATTCTTTACAGCTACATTTGACATTGTTGGCTCAGGCGACACAAAGGTAAACCTTGATGTTGATATTATCACAGCTACAACTGCTAAGAGTGGTAGTGAGCTTGCTAACGCTGAAGATGTTCAGCTCGTTTACTATGATCAGGCTGATACATCTAAGTTCTCATTCAGAGCTGTTGGTGAGGTTAAAGGTGGCGTAACACCACCAACTCCAGCTACTGGTGCAAATGTAATCGGCGACATCAACCTCAAGCTTAACCCAAGCGGTACAAACAAGGCTATCGGCGTTATCGCTCTTCAGAAGGGCACATATAAGTTCAAGATTGCTATTGACGGCAAAGAGTACGGCTACAGCAAGACTATCACTGATAAGAGCACAGGTCTTTCATTCAAGAGCACTTACACAAGCTCTGTAACTCTTAACGCTACAGGCGGTACATACACATTCCAGCTCAACACAGCTACTGCTCAGCTCGTTATCAACTACAGCAACAACCTTCCAAAGCAGTACCTCATTGGTGACCTCAATGTTATCCTTAACCCTGTTCAGGGCAAGAATGCAGCTGTTGGTACAACATACCTCGAGGCTGGCACATACAACTTCAAGCTTTCTATCAATGCAGTTCCATTTGGTTATGGCAAGACTGTAACCGATACAACAGCAGGCAGCTCACTTTCATTCAGCAACAAGTATGCTTCATCTGTAAAGCTTATTGCTACAGGTGGTAACTACACATTCAACCTCAACACAGCTACAAACAAGCTCCAGATTTCTTATGCTCCTGTAAAGGACGAGAATCTTACTGATGTTCATGTATCAGGTGACTTCGACCTCGTTCTCGATGATAACGATGGTAACGACAACATCGCTGTTGGTACAGTTAAGCTTGCTGAAGGCGTTTACGGCTTCAAGATTTACAACTATGGTACAGCTTACACAGCTGGTGTAAGAATTGCTAACGAGGGTACTAAGGCTCTCAAGAGCAGCTACACAACAAGTGCTACTCTCATCGCTAATGGCGGTACTTACACATTCTCATTCAATAAGACAACTGGTGAACTCACAGTTAAGGCTGCTTAATTGAATTGAATATCTGATAATTTTCAGGCACTCCGTTGGAGTGCCTGATTTTTTTCGCAAAAATTATTATTGTAAATATTTGCAACACAATATATAATTATTTTATGCAGATTTTGTAGGCTTATAAAGGAGGGACTATTATTAATGCTTACAGCTCTGCAAATTATTCTGAGGAGAAAATCTATGAAAAAAATTAAAATTAAAAGAATTGTAGCATTACTGCTTACATTTGCAATTCTTATATCTGTTTGTGCTGTTCAGGCTTCAGCCTTAACACCTGTTGAGTCACAAATGCAGATTTACTTTAAACCTTCCGATTCCTGGAAAAAAGACGGTGCAAGATTTGCGGTTTATGTATTTGACAGCAACAACCGTAAGGATTGGTTTAATCTTGAATTGCAGGAGGAAAACTTATACACTACTACAATAGATGATATTACAGCATCTACAAAATTAATTTTTTGCCGAATGAACGGCAAAACAACTTCAAATAACTGGGACAACAAATGGAACCAGACAGGCAATCTTGATTTGCCAACTAATGGCAACAACTGCTTTGAGGTTCTGAGTGGCTGGGATAATCCAAGCTATAAATGGAGTTATATTGATATTGCGGAAGATGAAATTATTTATACACCAGTAGAACCACTTTGCATAGGCGATGCAGATTTAAATGGTGCGGTTAATATTAAGGATGCTACCAAAATTCAGAAATCACTTGTGGGACTAACTGCTTTAACCGTAAAAGAGGAAATATCGGCTAATGCAGATGAAAATTACACCATTGATATTTCTGATGTTACCGAAATCCAGAAGGCTCTCGCAGACTTAGACATTGAAACCAGAGTTTTTGCATGGGATAATTTTAAAATCAAGCCAGTAACAAATGAACTATTAAACGGTGACTTTATGTATTATTCCACTAATAAAAATACTGCCGCATATTGGAGTAATACAGAGGGCTGGGATTATTCAGTAACCTATGATGAAAAAGGTGGTATTGATAATTCTTCCTGTCTTAAAATTCAAAACAACACAGACTGGACAACAAGAGTATCACAGAGCATTGAGCTTGAACCAAATACATTTTACAGAGCTGATTGCTACATCAAGGTTAAAAATGTTAAATATGATACCTATAATAATGAGGCATACCTTAAAGTAAGCAATGCTTTTGAGGTTGGTCAGGATTACAATACATCATGGCTGTACGGCACTCAGAACTGGACAAAATCTACCGTATATTTTGCAACAGGTAATGACGGAAAGGCTACTGTTTCCTGTTCTCTGGCAAATATCGGTACTGCATACTTTGATGAAATAAGCGTGCGTAAAATCGACTGGGACAGAGAGGACACAGGCTTTCAGCTGATTGAGGGTAAGTATGTCACTACCTCTGTGCCAAATGAAATTGCAGAAAATATTACTGATACTCAAAAGGAAAAGTGGGTAAATGATATTGACTTTGCATACGAAAAATATTCTGACTTAGTTTGCGGACAACCTATTGGCGGTTCTCATATGTATGTTTATGTTTCTCACGAGCCTCTAATACTTCAATATTTAGCAGTTGCAGGTGCTCCGATTGTTTATAATTACAACTATTTTTACGAGGATATTGCAAATGTCGGCAACGATATGATGTCCTTTGGAATACTCCACGAAATAGGTCATAACTTTGATACGGTTGCTGATAATCTTACCTTCCATGGCGAAGTTACAGCCAACTATAAAATGGTGTATGTTCTCGACAGCCTTGACAGAACGCTTGATAAGAAAATCAATATCGGTGGCGGTATGGATGCTAAAAACATAAGAGATTATTACAAAGCCTCTTATGATAACTATATTGCAAATCCAAACTGGGAATTTAATGGCGATGGTGTAACCTATGCGTTGCTGAGATTGACCGATACTGTTGGTTGGGACACAATTTCAGATGCATACGAATGGTATAATGAAAATGGTGTACCTGAGCTGCATACCTCGCTCGGCAGATTTACACACTTCTTAATGACAGTACAAAACTGTTATTCTTTGAAATATCCAGGGAGCAGAGGAATGGAAGTCAGAAACTCTTTCCCTGACGGTGAGCTTGAATATATAAAGCATACTATTGCATATTCACTTGATAACGGCAATATTAATGAAGACTATCTTCTTCCTGAAGCATATTGAGTGCTTAAGCCTGTTACAAATTAAATATTTTATATAGCTTATAGCAAAAAAGCCTGCTCAGGATTTTTCTGAACAGGCTTTTACATATTAAAAAGTAATTAATTAATCATCAACCTCAATGGCAAGCTCCATTTCATTTTCTTCAAGGTCAACCGCTATATCACTTGTGGTTATTATATCTCCGCCCTGTAGCTCTACAATTTCAAGCACCGCTCTTTCATACACCTCTGCCATAGATAATCCCCCTGATTAAAATACATCTGTTTTTATTATACTATAAAAAAATTTATTTTGCAACAAAAAAAGACATTTTGCAACCACTTTTCTTGCCATATAACAATATTATACAATCTTCACAAAAAAATAAACAGGGCAGTATATATACTGCCCCCTGTTTTTATTCTATTGAGCTGTCAAGATATTCCATAAGCTCTTCATCATCTTTTTTCTGCTTTTCTCTTACAATAAAAAATGCAGTTAATGCTGCTGTTAAAGCGGCAACTGTTGATATAATAGTAACAAGCCAGAATACTTTCTTATTCTTAAATAAGTTCATAATATACCTCCGCAAAATTTTTATATTTATTAACAGTTATTCTCTGTAAAACTCTATAAATATATTCTAACATTTTTTATAAAAAAGTCAACAGAAAAACAAAAAAAGCAGAGATATTTCTCTGCTTTTAAAGCCATAAACAAATCGATTATGCAGATGCATTGAGTCTTTTTGCAAGTGAAGATTTGCTTCTTGCTGCTGTATTCTTATGAAGAATACCCTTTGCTGTAGCCTGATCAATCTTCTTAATAGCAAGACGCACTGCCTCAGCCTTATTATCAGCGTTTGTATCAAGTGCAATATAAGCTTTCTTAACTGCTGTTCTTAAAGCAGACTTTGTAGCCTTGTTACGAGCTGTTTTTGTTGCGATTACCTTTACACGCTTCTTAGCAGATTTAATATTTGGCATTGTCCCACCTCCTTAAATAACGCTTATATACAAGTTATTTTAACACAAGGGAATTAAATTTGCAAGGGGTTTTGCAAAAAATCTGCATTTTTACTTAATTTTTTCCCCTAAACTTTCCTTGTGTAGATGATTTTTTCTTTTATTTCTTTTATTTTTTATTTTATTGCATATTTATATGCAATTTTTTCCGTTTTTGTCCTTATGTATGGAGGTGATTTTTTCTTGATTACTTACAATTTGCGTAAGCCTGTTGACTGCGAAAATTCTATCAGCATCGGAGTTACAGGCGAAAACCTGACTTTTACTCAGGATTTTTTTATCCTTGGGCTGATTAGTCCGCTGGATTTCTCCATTCATATTCGTTTTTCTGACGGCTCTGTAAATTCCGTTATCCCTGACAGCGTTTCTGTTGATGAAAACGGCACCCTTATTAAATGGGTGGTTCATAAAAATGATATTTTTACGCATGGCTTTTTTGAATTACAGCTTGAGGGCAGAAATAACAATGAGCTTATTTTTCAGACTGAAATTATTAAAATGCGTGCCTCTGAAAGCCTTTGCATTGAGGATAAGGCGTATGAAAATCCTAATTCTGAAACACTCAGACTTCGTGAGGAGGCTTATAACGCACTCTCTGAAATCAAACTGCAGCAGGACAAAATTGATGAAAATTTGAAGGCTATCTGGAATACTGACATAACAAAAAAGGCTGACAAAGCCACCACCTTAAACGGCTACGGCATTACTGATGCTTACACCAAAGCACAATCAACCTCACTTTTTGGACTTGGCAGAACTGTTCTTTTTAACTCTGATTTTATTCCATTGAAAATAAGCAACACAAATTCTATTTCAAGTGGCTTTGCAACAGGTAATACGGCTGTTACTACTGTATTTATCAGCTCTGCTGTAAGAACTGTTCAAGCTGGCTCTTTTACAGGCTGTACGGCACTTACTGATGTTTATATTGATAACAGTAATACTGCTATTCAGATTATGGCTGGTGCTTTCCCTGCCTCTGTAAATCTTCATTTCAAGGACAGCTTTAATTTTGCTGAACCTGTTTTGCAGGCTATCTCGGCTCTTGACAGCATTATTAAAAACAAAGCCGATATTTTAAGCCTGGAAATTAAGGAAGATACTATCAATAAAATTAACGATGCAGGATTTATTACAGATAAAACACAAAATTATCCGTCTTTAAACTATCTTGATGAATACTACTACGACTATAACAGCATAGACAGTTTGCTTGATGAAAAAGCAAATAAAGCTGATACTCTTGATGGATACGGCATAAAAGACGCAATGACTGCCACTCAGATTAACTCTGCACTAAGTCAAAAGGTCAATTCTACTTTAATTGAAAGCGGTTCAGGCGAATTTAATATCCCAAATTCTTCCGCTGACAAGGTCGCTTCTGCAAGCTTTCATTATCAGAGAACAGGCAATTTTGTTACTGTTACCATGTATATTAACTTCAAAAGCTTTTCCATAAACAGTGCAAGTACCTCAATAGCCTTAACCGGCCTGCCTTTTGTCTGCAAAAACTCTGTAAATCCTCGTGAGCTTTGCGTTACCAATGCTAAGAAAAATATGCTCTATGCTATTGGTATTAATACTTCTCATATCACATTACTTGTATTTGAGCCTTGCTCATTTACTGCAACCGAAAAGCTTTCTTTTACAACAAGCTACAAAATAGCCTGATTATACTGCTGATTTTGCTTTCATTTTCTATCAAATCAATCATTTAATTTATCTGAGAAAATCTGAGAAAGGGTGATTTTTATTAATCAGAATACTGAAATAATTCTCGATATGCTCACAAGCACAAGTGTTTCCGTTCTTAAAAGAAATTACTTTGACCTTGACGGTGTGCGTTATTACGGCAACAATGAACGCAATGCTTATGTTAATGACGAGGAGGGCAGACTTGCTTTGAAAGCCACCCTCCCTGCTAATTACTATAATATGGTTATATC
>JAKSRB010000071.1 GCA_024403825.1 Ruminococcus sp.
CAATCGGTATGGGTGTTGACTGTAATGTTATTACAGCAGAGCGTATTAAGGAAGAGTTAAAGCAGGGCAGAACTCTTGACGGTGCTTTAGATAGAGGTACAAAAAATTCATTGTCTGCAATCATTGACGGTAATATGACAATCGTTATCGTATCAATTATCCTTATGCTCGTATTTGGTCCGTCAAATATTCTTTCATTCATCTTTGGCGAGTCAACTACAGGTACAATCTACTCATTTGGTTATACACTTCTTGTTGGTGTAATTTCTAACTTTATTATGGGTATCTTCTTCACAAGATTGATGCTCAGAAGTGTTGCAGGTTTTAAATTTGTTCGTAATAAATGGTTATTTGGAGGTGCTAAGAATGGCAAGTAATGTTAAGCCTAAGGCAGATATTCAAATGACAGTTGAGCAGGCAAGTGAAAGATATAACAATGGTAAACGCATTATTGACTTTGTTGGTCATAAAAAGATTTACTTTGCACTTTCAATAATTATTATTCTTATCGGTGTTGTTTGTAATTGTATTTTTGGTACAACACTTGATATTCAGTTTACCGGTGGTGCAACACTTAAATACAGCTATACCGGTGAAGTAAATCAAACAGATTTACATAACTTTATTCAGTCAAAAACTGATGACCAGATTACTACATCTTTCTCAACAGACCTTGTTGGAGGTACAGGCAATACTGTAACTGTAGAATTTGCAGGTAATAACTCAATTAATACAGAAGTTCAGAAAAGTCTTGAAGAAGAGCTGCAGGCTGAATATCCTGATAATGGTTTTGTAAATCTTGAGTCAAGCAGTGTAGATGCTTCAATGGGTGCAAGCTTCTTACTCAAATGTCTTGTTGCTGTAGCGATTGCAAGTATTCTTATGGTGCTTTATGTTGCTATCAGATTTAAGAAAATCGGTGGTTTATCAGCTGGTGTAATGGCTCTTGTTGCATTGTTCCACGATATTGCAATGATTTATTTTATGTATGTAATCTTTAGAATGCCTATCGACTCAAACTTTATGGCAGTTGTTCTTATGATTTTGGGTTACTCACTTAACGATACTATCGTTATTTATGACCGAGTTCGTGAAATGAGAAAGGTTATGGGCAGAAAAACTGATGTAGGTCTTGTATTCAATGTCAGCTCAACAAAGACAATCAAGCGTACAATTATGACCTCTATTACAACACTTTCTGCTATTGTAATTGTATATGTAGTAGCAGTTATCTTTAACATTACATCTGTTCAGGGATTTGCACTTCCAATGATGATTGGTATAATCTCAGGTTGTTATTCATCAATCTGTATTGCTGGTCCACTTTGGGTTATGTGGCAGAACCACAAGAAAGCAAAGAAAGCTTCTTTAAAGAAATAAGTTCAGAATATTGGACTATAATATTAAAGGGTTGCATTTAATATAATGCAACCCTTTTAAATAATATTACTTCATTTATAACTAAAGTACAAGCGAGGATTTGTAAATGAAAAAAACTTTTTCACTTTCTCTTGTTATAATATTAGGTTTGGTATATAGTCTGAGCCTTATAGGTTGCTCAGGTGCTGAGCAGGCATTTGATATAAATTCTGACAAGCTGAAAATTGTTACAACAATTTTTCCATATTACGATATGTCAAGGAGCATATGTGATAATAGAGCAGAATTAAAGGTGTTATTGTCTGCTGGAAACGAACCGCACAGCTATGACCCTTCACCTGCTGATATTGTCGCAATAGAAAATTGTGATGTGTTCATATATAATGGTGGAGAAAGTGATGAATGGGTTGAAAATATTTTAAGTTCATTGCAGAACAGTAATATAAAAATTGTGCGAATGATGGATTATGTAAATCTGAGAAATGAACAGGAAACCGACCATTCAGAGGGTGATGAAATTGATGAACATATCTGGACATCACCAATTAATATGGTAAATATGTCAAGGGTAGTTAAAGATATATTTTTACAGATTGATGAAAATAATTCTGATTTTTATTCTGATAATCAGCTTAAATATGAGAACAGTCTTAAAAATCTTGATAGTAAATTTAGAAGTATAGTTGAAAAATCCGCAAAAAATACCATTGTGTTTGGTGACAGATTTCCATTTTTATATTTTGTCAATGAATATGATTTAGATTATGAATGTGCATTTCCAGGCTGTAGCAGTGAAACTGAACCGAGTATAGCTACAGTAAAAAGGTTGATAGATTATGTAAGAGATGAGAATATTAACTCAGTATTATATCTGGAATTTTCTAATGGTAAGGTCGCTAAATTAATTGCAGAGGATAGTAAAGCAAAAATTGCACAGTTTTATTCTTGTCATAATATAACCAGAGAACAGTTTATTAATGGTGAAACATATATTTCTCTTATGGAACATAATGCAGAAATACTTGAGGAGGCTTTGGGCTAATGTCATTAATTACGATAGATAAAGCATCAATGGGATATGAAGGCAAAACTATAGTGCGTGACTTATCCTTGAAAATCAATGAGGGAGATTATGTGTGCATAGTTGGAGAAAACGGCTCAGGTAAAACTACATTAATGAAGTGTTTACTTGGATTAATACAGCCGTTAAGTGGAATTGTATCTTATGGTGACGGACTAAAGCAGAATGAAATCGGTTATCTTCCACAGCAGACAATATTTCAAAAGGATTTTCCTGCATCAGTAGATGAGGTTGTTATGTCAGGTTGTCTTAATAAAAAGAATACATTATTTTATTCAAGGGAGCAGAAAAAAACTGCTTTGGAGAATATGGAGAAAACAGGAATTTTGTCTATAAGAAAGAAATGTTTCAGAGAGCTGTCAGGAGGACAAAAGCAGAGGGTATTACTTTCAAGAGCATTGTGTGCAACACATAAATTACTTATTCTTGATGAACCTGTAACAGGACTTGACCCTATTGCGACCTTAGATATGTATGCCCTGATTAAAAATCTGAATAAATCAGGAATTACTATAATAATGGTTTCGCACGATATAACAGCCGCTGTAAATAATGCCTCAAAAATATTGCATTTATCCAAAAATGATTATTTTTATGGTACAGCTCATCAGTACTTGCATTCAGAGATAGGCAAAAAATTTATGATAACTGATTGTCCGTGCGATGTGTGTCAGCATGAGCATAGTGGGGGAGGTGTTCAGCAATGATAGAAATGATTTGTGAAATGTTTTCATATAATTTTATAATCAGAGCTTTAATTGTCGGAATACTGGTATCATTATGTGCGGCATTGCTTGGCGTTACACTTGTATTGAAGCGATATTCTATGATTGGTGACGGGCTTTCTCATGTAGGCTTTGGAGCTTTGGCAATAGCAGCATCATTAAATCTTGCACCATTGCAGGTGGCTATCCCTGTAATAGTGGTAGCTGCATTTTTGCTTTTAAGATTATCAGAAAACAGCAAAATAAATGGTGATGCGGCAATAGCTATAATTTCAAGTACAGCACTTGCAATAGGTGTTGTGTTTGTAAGTGTATCTGGTGTAAATACAGATTTAAATTCATATTTATTCGGCAGTATTCTTGCAACAACTAATGCAGATGCAGTGATGTGTGGAATACTTGCTTTAGTTGTTATATTAATATTTGTGATGTTTTACAATAAGATTTTTGCTGTTACATTTGATGAAAGCTTTTCAAGGGCAACAGGTCTGAAAACAGGCTTATATAATACCGTAATTGCATTGCTGACAGCTCTTACAATAGTTATTGGTATGAGGATAATGGGAACCCTGCTTATTTCTGCATTAATAATCTTTCCTGCACTTTCTTCAATGCGAATT
Source organism: Ruminococcus sp. (assembly GCA_024403825.1). Lineage (GTDB taxonomy): Bacteria > Bacillota > Clostridia > Oscillospirales > Acutalibacteraceae > Ruminococcoides. The sequence continues at coordinate 3,807 of JAKSRB010000071.1, forward strand.
TGCAAAAGGTTCAGTACAGTAATAATATGTTCGGGAGTATTGTCAGTATGTTGCTTCTTTGTGGGTATGTGTGTATCATACTCTATGAATACACCTACAGGAGCAAGCGTAGTAATAATAAATGCCATAGTATTTCTGATATTCTGGGCAGTATCTATCTTAAATGGAAAAATTAAAAGAAAATAATAATGAGGTGTTCCAAACTGTATATATATCACAGCTTAGAACACCTTTTTTATAAAGCTATATTTATTAAATTATTTCTTTTCAGCAACCTCGCCAAGGCGTTTATAAATACTATTTTCCGGTACATATCCTCTTACAAATGAAAGCGGATATACATTAGTTTTTCTTCCGACAACTGAACCAGGATTTAAAACGCTGTTACAGCCGACCTCTACAAAGTCACCAAGCATTGCCCCAAACTTCTTTACACCTGTTTCAACAGTTTTATCACCGAATTTTACGGTAACAAGTGTTTTATCACTTTTAAGATTAGAAGTAATTGTGCCTGCACCTGTATGTGCTTTATAACCAAGAATACTGTCACCAATATAATTATAATGAGGTACCTGAACACCGTCAAAAAGTATGGAATTTTTCAGTTCTGTTGAATTACCAACAACTGCACCCTTACCGACAATGGCACTACCTCTTATAAATGCACAATGTCTTACTTCGGCATCTTCACATATAATCAAAGGTCCGCCAAGATAAGCTGAAGGAAAAATTTTTGCACTTTTAGCAACCCAGATGTTTTCGCCTCTCTGCTCATAAATTTCAGGGTCAAGTGTTTTTCCAAGCTCAATAATAAAGTCCTTAATCTTTGGAAGAGCCTCCCAAGGGTATTCAATGGTTTCAAGTAATGGTTTTGCGATAGTTTTGCTATAATCATAAAGATTTACTGCAAGAAGTTTTTCTGTCTTTTTCATTTATTTTGCCTTTCAATAAAATATATGATGATTGATTTAATAAACTTATGTTTCTACAAAAAATAACCAATAACCGTTTGTATCCTTTCCGGCTACAAATTCAACGCCATTACTGATATATTTTGAAAAAACATATGATTTATTATTTTGTGGATTAGTTACGGTGGCACAGCCTCCTGCATGCACCCATTTTTCAGAAAATACATTTATACCTTTAATTACAAAAGTATCCTTTGAGGTTTTGCCGATAAATCTGTAATTTTTTATCATATTAAACAACTCTTTTCTTTATGTACTCAACTGAGATTTTTTATTTTGCTGAATTTTTTTAAAAGCGACCATTACAATTATTGCACAAAGTATTCCGATTATTATTCCAGCCGTAACATCTGTTGGATAATGGACATAACAGTAAAGTCGTGAAAATACTATAAGCAATGCAATTATAGTTGCAGGGATACCAATTTTTTTGTCATATTTAAGCAATATAGTTGCGGCAACAAATGACGAACAGCTATGCCATGAAGGAAAGCTTGAGCCTGAGGGCTGTTTGATAATCAGGATAATATCAGGATTTAAAGTAAACGGACGAGGACGCATTACAATATGCTTCAAGCCCAGTTCGCAAATAACAAAGCCCAGAACCAATGCCACAATAATCATCAAGCCTGTTTTTCTTGATTTTTTGAAAAATAACAGAAAAACCGCTAAGACAACCCATATTAAACCGTCATAGCTGATAAAGCTTAATATTGACATAAAGTAATCCATAAATGAACATTTGATTGAATTTTGGATAAAGTCAAGTATAAAAGTATCAAATGGTTTTAATGCATCAAATATTGACATATTGCTTCCTCCTTTAGCTATATTATATCAAATTTATTTGATGATTTCAACACATTCTTATACAAATGATATATTAAATATGTATAGGCAATACTGTACAGGTTTATAAAAATGTACAATATTGCCTTTTGTGTTTTTGCGTTTACATAATATATTGCTTTACGGTTGAATATAATATTTCATCTACAACTGCTTCAATTTCTATTCCCTCAGCAACATAGTTTTCACTTATCAGGGTTCCCTTTTTTCTTATTTCGGAAGATAAGCCAGCCTGATTGAATGGTATAAGTAAATTTACCTTTTTCATTTTTACAGGCAGATTTTCGTCAATGGTCTGCAGCAGATTGTCGATTCCAATTCCGTTTTTTGCACTGATTTTTACATATGTGCTGAAATCCTGTGCTATTGTGCCGTCATCTATCAAATCACACTTGTTTAGTACTGTGATAATTGGAGTATCGCCACAACCAAGAGATTCAAGTAAATCAGCAGTAACCTGCAAGTGGGTTCTTGCCTCCTCGCTTGACGCATCACATACATTAAGAATTATATCAGATTGTGCTGCCTCTTCAAGTGTTGAACGGAAAGCATCAACAAGATGATGTGGTAATCTGCGTACCAAACCTACTGTATCAATAAGCATAATTGTAATGCCACTTGGAAGCTTTAATGCTCTTGAGGTTGGGTCGAGTGTTGCAAAAAGCTTATCCTGAGCAAGTACTCCTGCATTTGTAAGATAATTCATTAAGGTCGATTTTCCTGCGTTTGTATATCCTACAATAGCACAGGTTATTATTCCGTCTTTATCTCTTCGACTGCGGAGCATATGACGGTGCTTTTCGATTTCAGCAAGCTCATCCTTCAGAGTTTCCATTTTTCGTCTTATATGCCTACGGTCGGTTTCAAGCTTTGTTTCACCAGGTCCTCTTGTTCCTATTCCTCCGCCAAGTCTTGACATTGCTATACCCTTACCTGTAAGCCTTGGTAACATATATTTTAATTGTGCAAGCTCAACCTGCAATTTACCCTCTTTTGATTTTGCTCTTTGGGCAAATATATCAAGAATAAGCGTTGTCCTGTCAATTACCCTGACATCGGTTTCATTTTCAATGTTTTTTATCTGAGTAGGTGAAAGCTCACTATCAACTACTATTAAATCTATTTCCTGCTGTTCACATATTTCAGATATTTCCTGTAGCTTTCCAGTTCCAACAAAGGTTGCTGATTCTGGCTTTGATAATTTCTGTGTAATGCTGAATAAAGGGTCGGCACCTGCACTTTTTACAAGCTCAAAAAGCTCATTCAAAGATGCCTCGGCATCATATGTCCCTGTGTCAACACTTACAAGCAGGGCGGTCTGTATTTTTTCTTCGTTGCTTTTTAATTCCATAATTTTGTTCCTTTGGCTGTTATTATTTATATTATTGAGAAAAAATTAATCTTTATTGATTAATATTTATTTTAATCTTAGTTTTCCTTTACTATTTTTTCATTTAGTAGTATAATATATAAGTAAAGTTTTGTAAAGAAAGCACTTTGCAAATATTTAGTTGAATATGATTTGTGTTTTTGTAAGTTTTTTACAGTATAATCATATTGGTTTAATCGAGGTTTTGTTGTATGGATAAAAAATTCGATGTGGTAATTGTTGGTAGTGGTGTTGCGGGATTATATGCCGCACTAAATTTTCCGTCTGATGTTGAAATTTTGCTTGTTTCTAAAAGAGAATTGCCTTTGTCTAACAGTTCTCTTGCTCAGGGCGGAGTTGCCTGTGTTCTTGATACAGTTCACGATGACTACAAACTGCATATTACCGATACATTGATTGCTGGAAAATATAAGAATAATCTTTCTGCTGTTGAAAAGCTTGTTCAGGAGGGGCCTTCAGATGTACTAAGAATTAAGGAGCTGGGTGTTGATTTTGACCTGAATCCTGATGGTACAATGTGCAAAACTCTTGAAGCAGGTCACAGCCGTCACAGAATTGTTCATCATAAGGATTCTACTGGTAAGGCTATAGTTGACAAGCTGATTGAAGTGGTTCAGACATTGCCAAATGTTACGATTTGCGATAATGCACTTGTTTATTCTATAAAAAAGGTTCTGAATGGATTTTATATCAGTATTTTAAAGGATAATAAAAGCTATTACTATGGCTGTAGTTATTGTCTGCTTGCCACAGGCGGTATTGGAAGGGTTTATAAATATACCACAAACTCTGCTATTGCTACTGGTGACGGAATTGCATTTGCATATATGCTTGGTGCAAAAATCAGCCATTTATCAAGAGTTCAGTTTCATCCTACAGCCTTTGCGGCTGAAAAGGACAGAGAGCGTTTCCTGATTAGTGAAGCGGTGCGTGGTGAGGGTGCTGTTTTACTGAATAATGCTGGTGAAAGATTTGCATTTAATTATGACAGCAGGGGAGAGCTTGCACCTCGTGATGTTGTGTCTGATGCAATTATCAAGGAGTCTGTAAAAACTCAGAGTGAAAAATTCTATCTTGATATTACTGATAAGCCTGCTGATTTTGTTAAACAGCGTTTTCCTATGATTTATGAACGCTGTCTTGAAGAGGGTGTTGACATCACAAAAGACAGAATACCTGTATTCCCTTGTCAGCATTACCTTATGGGTGGTATCAATGTTGATTTAAATGCAAGAACCTCTGTTGACGGACTTTACGCCGCAGGTGAATGCTCGCATACAGGTGTTCATGGTGCAAACCGTCTGGCAAGTAATTCGTTGCTTGAGGCACTTGTATTTTCAAGGTCAGCCGCAAATGATATTACCGAACAGATTAAAAAATATGGTCGCCGTCCTCTTGGAAACGAGCCTGCACATCGCTCAACTGAGGGTAAGCATATACCAAAGGGTTGCCGTTCACAAATCAGAGAGATATTGCAGGACACATATTTTGTAATTCCTAAGCCTGAAAAATATCGAGAGAGTTATGAAAAGGTTATGGCAATTTTAGATGAATTACTCAGCGAAAATTACGAGATTAATTCTGACCTTATAGAAGCAAAAAGTATTGCAATAGTTGCAAGTATAATACTTGAAGAAGTTAAGGAGGGCATAAACTTATGATGTTAAATAGTATTTATGTTGATAATATAATAAAGACAGCGTTGCTTGAGGATATAAATTATCTTGATACAACAACAGATTATCTTATTGATGAAGAACAGGAAAACACCGCAAAATTTCTTGCAAAAAGCGACGGTGTACTTTGTGGACTTGAGGTTGCATTAAGAGTATTTGAGATTTTACAGCCAAACGGCTTTGAAGTTAAGTGCTACAAAAAAGACGGTGACAAGCTTTCCAAGGGTGATATTATTGCCGAGGTTCATGGAAAAACACGAACCATACTAAAGGGTGAGCGTACAGCATTAAATCTTATTCAGCATATGAGTGGTGTAGCAACAGCAACAAACAAAGCTGTAGAGATTATTAAGGGTACAAATGCATCAATAGCCGATACAAGAAAAACATTGCCAGGTATGCGTCCTTTGCAGAAATATGCCGTAACAGTTGGCGGTGGCAGAAATCATCGTTATAATCTTTCAGATGCGGCAATGCTTAAAGATAATCATGTTGATGCAGGCGGTGGAATAGCAAATGCAGTTGCTAAGCTCAAAACAAAGCTCGGACATATGACAAAAATTGAGCTTGAAGTAAGAAATTTAGATGAGCTTCAGCAGGCACTTGATGCAAGGGTTGATGTTATTATGCTTGATAATATGAGTCCTGAGCTTATGAAGCAGGCTGTTGAAATTACAGGTGGCAAGGCATTGCTTGAAGCAAGTGGCGGAATTACTGATGAAACATTGAGAGAAATTGCAGAAACAGGTGTTGATATTATTTCAATGGGTGCATTGACACATTCTGTAAAAGCATTTGATATATCATTGAAAATAGCTGATTAAGATTGATTTTTTAATATATTTAATCATACATACTTT
>JAKSRB010000072.1 GCA_024403825.1 Ruminococcus sp.
GTAATAATCTTGCAAAATTTGTTGAAGAAATATATAAAATGTGATACAATAAACTTAATTATAATCATTATTAATATAAAGAGGGATGACAATGCCTGTACTTCCTAAAAATTTAATGTCCGAAGAAGATATAAAGCTAAATTACATAACCCCAGCATTACTGCGTGGATGGCAGAACCATATAACTATGGAAACCAGACTTACAGATGGTAGAATTAACATTAGTGGTAATATGGTAGCTCGAAGCAGACCAAAATTTGCTGATTATCTGTTGTATTTAAATGACGGAAAGCCTATTGCTGTAGTCGAGGCAAAGGATAATAACCATTCTGTGTCATATGGTTTGCAACAGGCAATGACATACGCTCAGATGTTGGACTTGCCTTTTGCATATTCTTCTAATGGTGATGCTTTTTGTGAACATGACTTTTTAACAGGCAAAGAAAGAGAAATACCTCTTAATGAGTTCCCAACACAGGAACAGCTTGTTGAAAGATATTTTTCAGAAATCAATGGTGGACAAGGTGTAACTGAGTCGGAAAAGGCTATTATCAATCAGCCGTATTATTCTTCTCAGACCACTTATCCACCACGGTATTATCAGCGTAATGCTGTCAACAGAACGGTGGAAGCCATTGCAAAAGGACAGAACAGAATATTGCTGGTTATGGCAACTGGTACAGGCAAAACCTATACAGCCTTCCAGATTGTATATAGACTTCTGAAGTCAAAGCTTAAAAAAAGAGTGCTTTATCTTGCAGACAGAAATATTCTTGTTGACCAGAGTATAGCACAGGATTTTGCACCTTTGGAAAAGACAATAAACAAGATTAAGTTTTCAGATAAAGAGTGCCTGAACAAAATCCTATCCCATGAGGTGAATTTTGCTTTATATCATCAGATGATTGGTCAGAATGATGAAGAGCATTTCAGAGAGATACCTTCTAATTATTTTGATTTAATTATTGTAGATGAGTGTCACAGAGGCAGTGCCAAAGAGGACAGCAACTGGCGAAAGGTGCTTGAATACTTTTCTTCTGCTACTCAGATTGGTATGACAGCCACTCCAAAGGAAAGCGAAAAGGTTTCTAATATAGATTACTTTGGAGAACCTGTTTATACATATAGCCTGAATCAGGGCATAGAGGATGGCTTTTTAGCTCCTTTTAAGGTTATCAATATAACAATGGATATTAGTGATGGCTGGCGACCAAGAAAAGGTCAGCTTGATATTTATGGTAACGAAATAGAGGACAGAATTTACAATAACCGAGATTATGACTACAACATAATAATTCAAGACAGAATTACAGAGGTTGCAAATGCGATAACAGAGTATCTCAAAAGCACAGGCAGAATGCAAAAAACTATAGTGTTTTGTGCAACAGAGGATGCAGCAGAATGCATGAGAATTGCTTTGGTTAATCTTAATTCAGATATGGTTGCAAAAAATCCAGATTATGTTGTAAGAATTACAGGTTCAGATACATACGGAAAAAGCAAGCTTGATTATTTTATTTCTGTTTCTTCTGAGTATCCGGTAATAGCTACAACATCCGAGCTTTTGTCAACTGGTGCAGATTGCAAAATGACAAAGCTGATTGTGCTTGATAAGATTGTCGAGAGTATGACAACATTTAAGCAGATTGTCGGCAGAGGAACTCGTATAAGAGAAAAAGAGGGTAAAACTCATTTTGTTGTTATGGATTTCAGAAATGTAACAAGACTTTTCGCTGACCCAGACTGGGATGGACCTATAGAGCAGGTCGAGGGCTTTGGAAAAACTCCAAAGCAAGTAATACACCAAAATCCAAACACAGAGCCTATAGAACCACCAGAAATTTCAGAAAGATCATCAATTAATGTGGTTGATAAGAATGGCTGTAAGGTAAAAATCATCAATAAAACAGTATCGGTATATGATGCAAATGGCAAATTGCTCCGACAGGAGGATATTATAGACTATACAAGAACAAACATTCATGGCGAATATGCTTCTCTTGCTGATTTTATTCGCAAGTGGAAAAGCTCCGACAAAAAGTTATGGCTTAAAGATTTATTGGCTCAAAATGGAATTGATTTACAAGCACTCAAACAGGAGCATAATATGTCAGATGTAGATGACTTTGACTTTATCTGCTATGTCGCATATGGCACAAAACCACTAACCAGAAAAGAACGAGCAGACAATGTAAAAAAGAGAGATTTCTTCTCGAAATATTCTGGAGATGCAAAGGCAGTTCTTGAAATATTGCTTGACAAATATATGAACAAGGGCGTAACCGAGATAGAGGAAATCAAGGTGCTTAATCTGGCTGACTTTTCAAGCTATGGAAAACCAGCCAAAATAGTTAAGCTTTTTGGTGGCAAGGCAGGATATGAAAAAGCTGTCAGGGAGCTTGAAGAGATAATTTATAATGAAGTAGGTGCAGTATAAAATGGCTATGCAGTCAGGCTTTATAAAACGCATAAGAGATATAATGCGAATGGATGCTGGTATCAATGGTGATGCCCAGAGAATAGAGCAGATGGTGTGGATGCTGTTCTTAAAGGTATATGATGCCAAAGAGGATGACTGGGAGCTGAACGAGGATAATTATGTTTCTATTATCCCAGAGGAATGCAGGTGGAGAAACTGGGCAAAGCCAGATGAAAACGGACACGCAATGACAGGCGATACTCTGTTAGGCTTTGTAAACAACACCCTGTTTCCAGCCTTAAAGGAGCTTTCAGTATCGCCAAGCACACCAGTAAAAAAGGCTATTGTAAAATCTACCTTTGAGGATGCCAACAACTATATGAAAGACGGTGTATATCTTCGTCAGGTAGTAGATGTTATTGATGAAATAGAATTTGATGATGTAAAGGAGAGCCACGCATTTGGCTTTGTTTATGAAGAAATCCTAAAGGATTTGCAGTCAGCTGGTTCAAGTGGTGAGTTTTACACCCCAAGAGCAGTAACCGACTTTATGGCAAAAATGATAAATCCGAAGCTTGGCGAACAAATGGCAGATTTTGCTTGTGGTACAGGTGGATTTATTACATCATGGTTATCTGAGCTTTCAAAGCAGATTACAGATGTTGATTCTCAGGCACAGTTTGATGACAGTATATACGGAGTAGAGAAAAAGCCATTTCCTTATCTTTTGTGTGTAACAAATATGTTGTTGCACGATATTGAGGTGCCACGCATTTATCACGACAATTCTTTAAAGCATCATCTGCTTGACTATACAGCTGATGACAGATTTGATGTAATTCTTATGAACCCACCATACGGCGGACACGAGGACAAGTCTATTCAGAGCTTTTTCCCAGATGATTTAGCATCATCAGAAACAGCAGACCTCTTTATGTCTGTAATTATGTACAGACTAAAGAAAAACGGCAGAGCAGCAGTAGTAGTACCAGACGGATTTTTATTCGGTCTTGATAATGCAAAGCTGTCTATCAAGAAAAAACTTCTCACAGAGTTTAACCTGCACACTATCGTAAGACTTCCAAACTCTGTATTTGCACCATACACATCAATCTCAACCAATATTATTTTCTTTGATAACACACAGCCTACCAAAGAAACATGGTATTACAGAGTAGATATACCAACAGACAGAAAGCACTTCTCAAAGACAAAGCCAATGGAGCTGAAACACTTTGACGAGTGCATACAGTGGTGGAATGACAGAAAAGAAATTATCCTTGAGGACGGATATAAAGCACAAATGTTTTCTGCTGATTACTTGCTGAACGAGCAGGGCTGTAATCTTGACCTTTGTGGTTATCCACACGAGGAAGAAGAGGTGCTTTCTCCAATGGAAACAATACAGAACTATCAGGAAAAGAGAACATCTCTGAATGCAGAGATAGACAAGGTACTTGCACAGCTTGAAGCCTTGTTGCCAGGAGGTGCTTCGATTGACACCTGAGCAGTTAAAGGCAAGTATTTTACAGTATGCAATACAGGGTAAGCTGGTTGAACAAAGAGCAGAGGAAGGCAATGCAGAGGATTTGTACAAACAAATTCAAGCAGAAAAGCAACAGCTTATAAAGGACGGAAAAATCAAAAAATCAAAGCCACTTCCACCAATATCAGCGGACGAAATACCTTTTGATATTCCTGATACTTGGAAGTGGGTGAGATTTGATGAATTTGGAGTATATAAAAAAGGACCTTTTGGAAGTGCATTAACAAAAAGTATGTTTGTTCCTAAATCGAAAGATACAATAAAAGTATATGAACAAAAAAATGCTATTCAAAAAAATGCTCAAATAGGTGATTATTATATTACAAGAGAATACTTTGAGAATAAAATGAAGGGTTTTGAAGTTTTATCAGGAGATGTAATTGTTAGCTGTGCAGGCACAATAGGAGAAACATATGTTTTACCAGATAATATTGAGCAAGGTATAATAAATCAAGCTCTTATGAGAATGACATTAATGCAATCAGTTAATAGAGATTATTTTCTGTTATATTTTGATGTTGTGTTAAAGGATACTGCAAGAAAAAGCAGTAAGGGTTCTGCAATAAAAAATATTCCTCCTTTTGATGTATTAAAAAGCTATCCTGTACCCCTCCCACCACTTGCAGAGCAAAGGCGTATTGTAGAAAAGATAGAACAGCTTTTGCCTTTAGTTGATATATATGCCAAAGCCTATGAAAAGCTTGAACAGCTTAATACAAAGTTTCCAGATGAAATGAAAAAAGCCATTCTGCAATATGCAATACAGGGCAAGCTTGTTGAACAAAGGGCAGAAGAGGACAACGCAGAGGAGCTGTACACACAGATTGTAGAAGATAGAGAACAAAGAATAAAAGCAAAAGAATTAAAGAAAGATAAACGATTAAACTTAATTGATATTGAGGAACCCCCATTTGATATACCAATTAATTGGAAATGGGTTACAATAGGTAGTATTGTCTTGAAACTCACCGATGGAACTCATAAAACTCCTAAGTATGCTGAGTCTGGTGTGAAGTTTGTATCAGTAAAGGATATGAGTACAGGTAAACTCTCTTTGGATAATACAAAATTTATTACCAAAGAAGAACATAAAGAATTGTTTACTCGCTGTAATCCACAGCGAGGTGATATGTTATTGTCAAAAATTGGTACAACTGGTGTGCCTGCAATAGTGGATACTGATGAAGAATTTAGTCTTTTTGTAAGTGTGGCACTCTTAAAATATAATCATCAGTATATTGTTGAAAAATATCTATATTATTTGCTTTTAAGTCCGGTTGTTCAAATGCAGGCAACTGAGAATACGAGAGGTGTAGGAAATAAAAATTGGGTTTTAGATGCGATTTGTAAAACATTAATCCCCCTCCCACCACTTGCAGAGCAAAGGCGTATTGTAGAAAAGATAGAACAGCTTTTGCCTTTGTGTGATAAGCTGAAATAGAATAACTATGATTAAGACAGTCAGATAGGTAAATTTATTTGACTGTCTTTTGTTGTTTTATAAAAACAAAAACCTCCAAAACATTTTACTGCAAAGGTTGTATAATCTTTAAATTATTGCAATTTCCAAAATTAATTAAAATCAGTTGATGATATTTTCTTTTTGGTGTAAAATATATCTTAGGAAAATGTTTCAAATAGAAATGGGATTGTTTGATGTTAAAATTAAAAAGATTTTTAAAGGATTACAAAAAAAATATTATTATCGGGCCTATTTGCAAGCTTATTGAGGCTGTGCTTGAATTGCTCGTTCCCCTTGTTATGGCAAGCATTATTGATGACGGTGTCAGGGTTGGCAATACCTCCTATGTATATAAAATGGGTGGTGTTATGGTTTTGCTGGCTGTGGCAGGTCTTGCAAGTGCTTTGGTGTGCCAGTATATGGCATCAAGAGCCTCTCAGGGGGTTGGTACTAAAATCCGCAGAGAGCTGTTTAAGCATATTAATACGCTGTCACATAATGAACTTGATATGCTTGGTACTCCCTCACTTATTACAAGAATGACTAATGATATTAATCAGGTTCAGTCAGGCGTTGCAATGAGTATCAGACTTCTGACAAGAGCACCTTTTATTGTTGTGGGTGCTATTGTTATGTCTATGATTATTAATCTTAAAATGTCGGTTATTTTTCTGATTGCAACCGTTCTTATTGGTATTACGCTTTATCTCGTTATGAGCAGAAGTATTCCGATTTTTTCTGCAATTCAGAAAAAGCTTGACCGAATTGGACTTATTTCAAGAGAAAATCTTTCTGGTAACCGAGTTATAAGAGCCTTTTCAAAGCAGGATAGTGAAACTCAGCGAATTAATAATGCTACCGAAGATTTGGCAAAAACTTCTATCAGGGTTAGTATGCTTTCTGCCTTGCTTAGCCCTGTTACTTATGCGGTTACAGACCTGTCCATTATTGCAATTATCTATTTTGGTGCGATTAATGTAAACATTGGCGGAGGTATGCTCTCAGGCGATATTATTGCACTTGTAAACTATATGACACAGATTTTACTTGCAATGATTGTAGTTGCAAACCTTGTTGTATTGCTCACAAAGGCAAGTGCAAGTGCTGAAAGAATTAATGCTGTTTTTGAAACAAAGCCGAGTGTTGTTGAAAAAAATCATAGTGATATTATTATTCCTGATGATAAAAATATTTCTCAGGTTAAATTTGATGATGTGACATTCACATATAATAGTGATGGTGATGATGAGCTTACAGATATTAGCTTTGAAATAAAAAAAGGTCAGACTATTGGAATTATCGGTGGTACAGGCAGTGGTAAAAGTACATTGATTAATTTAATTCCGAGATTTTATGATGTAAAAAAGGGTGCGGTTCTGGTTGACGGAGTAAATGTAAAGGAATATCCTTTTATACAGTTAAGAAAGCAAATCGGTATTGTGCCACAACAATCTGTACTTTTCAGCGGAACTATAAGGGATAATATGAAATGGCAAAACGAAAATGCTGCAGATGATGATATTTATAAGGCTTTAAAAATTGCACAGGCATATGATTTTGTAAGTAAATTACCTAAGGGACTTGACAGCTTTGTTGAGCAAGGCGGAAAAAATTTCAGCGGTGGACAAAGGCAGAGATTATGTATTGCAAGGGCAATTACAGGAAATCCGAAAATACTTATACTTGATGACAGCTTTTCAGCACTTGATTTTGCAACAGATGCAAAATTACGAATGGCACTTGCTGAAAATACCAAGGATATGACTGTAATTATAGTAACTCAGAGATGTTCAACCATACGCAACAGCGATTTAATACTCGTGCTTGATGACGGTTGCCTTGCAGGCAAAGGAACACACGAAGAATTATTTGAAAATTGCGAAACCTACAGAGAAATCTGTCTTTCACAGCTTAGCGAAACGGAGGTAAAGGGTTAATGAATAATAAATCAACCGTTTCCAAAATATTGAAGAAAATCAGACCATATATCGGTTATCTGATACTTGCGTTGATAAGTGCGGTAATAAGTGTTTCGCTGACCTTATATATCCCTGTTCTGACAGGCAGAGCGATTGATAATATTATTGATAAAGGAAATGTAAATTTTGAGAATGTAATTCTTATCCTTGGATATATCGGTATAGGAATAGTCGGTGTAACTGTATTTCAATGGCTTATGAATTACTTTACAAATATTATTAGCTACCGTACGGTAAGGGATTTGCGAAGAGAGGTATTTGCAAAGTTCAATACAGTTCCGCTTTCATATATTGATACACATTCTCATGGAGATTTGATAAGCAGGGTAATAAATGATGTAGATGCAGTGGGTGACGGACTTACCCAGATGTTTTTACAGCTTTTTTCGGGAGTTGTAACTATAGTCGGAACGCTTATATTTATGCTTACAATAAACTGGAAAATAGCAATAGTAGTTGTTGTGCTTACACCGCTTTCACTTTTTGTTGCGACATTTATTGGCAAAATGACTCACAGTAAATTCATTGAACAGCAAAAGCTACAGGGAGAAATATCCTCATATGTTGAGGAGCATATAGGAAACCAGAGAATTGTAAAAGCATTTTCATTTGAAGAGCGTGCATTTGAAGAATTTGAAAAATATAATCAGACTTTGTATGATGTAGGCTTTAAAGCACAGTTTGCAGGAGCTTTAGCAAATCCAAGTACAAGGTTTGTTAATGCCCTTGTATATGCAGCGGTTGGAATATATGGTTCTGTAACGGCAATATCCGGAGTTCTTACAATAGGACAGCTTTCGTGTTTTCTGACATATGCAAATCAATATACTAAGCCGTTCAATGAAGTTACAGGAGTATTAACCCAACTGCAAACGGCACTTGCAGCGGCAGGCAGAGTATTTGATGTACTTGAGGCAGAGAACGAAGAGCCAGAGCCTGAAAATCCTGAAAAAATAGAGGACTGCAAGGGCAATATTAAGATTGAAAATGTATGCTTTTCATATTCAAAGGAAAAGCCATTGATTAAAGACTTTTCGCTTGATGTAAAAAGCGGAAGTCATATAGCAATAGTAGGTCCGACAGGTTGCGGAAAGACAACATTTATAAATCTGCTAATGAGATTTTATGAAACAGACAGCGGAAGAATAAGCATTGACGGAACAGATATAAAAGACCTGACAAGAGATGAGCTACGCAGACAGTATGGAATGGTGTTGCAGGATAGCTGGCTTTTTAACGGAACAATAATGGAAAATCTCCGTTATGGAAATGAAAATGCGACCGAAGAAGAGGTTATATCGGCATCAAAATCGGCATACGCACACAGCTTTATACGAAGAATGCCAAACGGATATAATACAGTAATCAGCGAGGGTGGGGGCAACCTGAGTCAGGGACAGAAACAGCTTTTGTGTATAGCAAGGGCAATGCTTACAAATCCTAAAATACTGATACTTGACGAGGCTACCTCATCAATAGATACCCTTACAGAAATAAGGGTACAGAAAGCCTTTGCAAAAATGACAAAGGGCAGAACAAGCTTTGTAGTAGCACACCGACTTTCAACAATAAAGGAAAGTGATGTAATACTTGTAATGAAGGACGGAAATATAATAGAGCAGGGAAGTCACGATGAATTGCTTGCGAAGAACGGATTTTATACAAAGCTTTATAACAGCCAGTTTGCAAGGGTGAATTAATAATAAATTAAATAATTGACAAAAAGGTCTTGCTCATTGAGCAAGACCTCATATTTTTTAGTCCTTAATTTTTAAATTAAATAATTGTGGTGGAATTAACC
>JAKSRB010000073.1 GCA_024403825.1 Ruminococcus sp.
TTAAAAGATTAAATACAAAGCAAAAACAAACAGCCATCGGTAGTTGCTGTACTGATGACTGTTTATTTCTGTTTTGATAATTAATGATTTATGTTTTAGCTTGTGGTTTTGACCTCTTTTTTTATACCATAGATTTTTCTTAGAATTGCTGAGATGATTTTTGGATTTTCAATAAGTACAACTTTCATAAAATTACCTCCTTGAACAAGTAAAGCTTACTGCCACAAGTGTTGCAGCAGCTATTATAAGTACCCAGTCTGACGGCAGTACAGATGCTGTCAGAAGTCCAAGACCAAAGCATATTGCAGACTTTACCTTGTGATTGTAGCAATTCAATTTATCACCCTTTACCATTCTATACAGCTCACATTTTTATGTGAGAAAAATAGTTGAATTTTATTTTGTTTTGAGTTATACTTATTTTATTGCTTATTTATGAGGTGCTTTTTATGCGTACTCTTACTATTAATAAAAATGATGCCAATCAAAGGCTTGATAAATTTTTACAAAAACATTTCCGCACCCTGCCCAAAACTCTTATGTATAAATATATCCGCAAGAAGTGCATTAAGATTAATGGCAAAAAATGCGATATTCAGACTATGCTTTCTGAGGGTGATGTCCTCACCTTTTATATCAAGGATGAATTTTTTGAAGCGGCTGAGCAAAAAAACTATGAATTTATGAAAGCTCCCAAAAGCTTTGATATTGTTTATGAGGACGAAAACTTAATTTTGATTGATAAAAGACCCGGAATTATAGTCCACCCTGATAAGAACTATCATTTTGATTCGCTTGTTGCAAGGGTTCAGCATTACCTTTATGATAAGGGTGAATATGACCCTGAGTCTGAGCAGGCATTCGCTCCTGCACTTGCAAACAGAATTGACCGCAATACAGGTGGAATTGTAATTGCGGCTAAAAATGCTGAGGCATTGCGAGTTCTTAATCAGAAAATGAAAACCAGAGAGCTTGAAAAGTATTATTTATGTCTGGTTTATGGCAGACCTGCGAAAGCTACTGATATACTGAGCGGATATATAGTCAAAAACGAAAGTAAAAATAAAGTTCAGATACTAAATAAAAAAATTGACGGTGCAAAGGAAATCCGAACAAAATATAAAGTTTTGGAGAGTAATGAAAAATATAGCCTTGTAGAGATTGATTTGCTGACAGGCAGAACTCACCAGATAAGAGCACATATGGCGTCAATAGGCAATCCGCTGGTGGGTGATACCAAATACGGCAAAAATAAAAAAGCACCTGAAGAATTTAAGTATCAGGCACTTTATAGCTATAAAATTAAATTTAATTTTTCCTCACCTGCCTCAAGTCTTGAATATCTTAATGGCAAGGAATTTTGTGTTGATAAAAATAAAATATGGTTTATTGATAAATTGAATACTAATTAAATTATAAAACGGCAAAAGCAAATTTTAAGTTTGTTTTTGCCGTTTATGTTATAGCATTTCATTTAAGTATATCTGTAGAGCAGTCTTGCCGTTATCAAGGATAGTTTTCTGTAGCTCCTCAATTCCGCTGAATTTTCGTTCAGGTCTGATAAATTCTATTAACCTTATATCTGCTGATTGTCCGTACAATTCATCACCTTTATATTCAGGCAACCATGTTTCACTTAGTGGTGTTGTTCCGCCTACAGTCGGCTTTATACCAATATTTGTTACTCCACAATATTTTTTGCCGTTTTCTAAGGTTACTACAGATGCATAAACTCCGAATTTTGGTATTACAAGCTCTTTACATAATTGCTGATTAATTGTTGGTGTTCCAAGCTTTCTGCCAAGCTGTTTGCCGTATTCAATTTTTGAAACAAATCCGAATTTGCCACAAAGCATTTTATTTGCAAGTCTTATATCACCACTTTTTATAAGGTTTCTTATAAGTGTTGATGATACAAGCTGACCTCCGATTTTTTCCGGAGGAATAATTTCAAGTTCAACTGAATATTTACTACAAAGCTTTTCAAGCTGGTTTATATCACCCTCGCCATTTTTGCCGAATCTGTAATTAAAACCGCAGGAAAGCTTTTTTGCTTTTAAGGTTCTAAGTAATATATCCTCAAAAAATTCATTGGCAGTTATGTTGCGGATTTTATTGAAATCTGCCTCATATACCTTTTCAATTCCCAGTTCCTCAAGAGTTTTAATTTTTTCATCATCTGTCATAAGTCCATTTACAGCATTCCCACTTAAAATACTTTTTGGACTTTTGGCAAATGTGAAGCATACTGGCATTAATCCCTGCTCTTTGGCTTTTACGGCAACACTTATTACATTTCTATGCCCTGTGTGAAGTCCGTCAAAAAATCCTAAGGCTATTGCAGTATTTTTATTTTCAGGTGATATTTCAAAAAGTCTTTGCATATAATTTTTTATAACCTCTTAAATTTATTGTTTTACTTAAAATCAGATTTTTCCGCTTTTCAAAAGCATTGCGGTTTTTAAGATTGCAACCTGAGATTTTGCATCAGGTATCTGATTGTTGAGAACCATTTCAACAGCTTTATCAAGCGGGATTTTTTCTACATTGAGAAATTCTCCGTCATCAGGTCGGCTGTCACCTTCGGTCTGTATTCTGCACGCATAAAGATGTATTATCTCAGATGTATAACCAGGTGAAGGATAAAGCTGTCCAAGAGAAATATAGGAGTAACCCTCTGCTCCTGTTTCCTCAATAAGTTCTCTTTTTCCGTTTTCAAGTGGTGTTGAACCTTTTTCAAGCTTGCCGGCAGGAAGTTCAAGCACAACCTCTTTGTATGGATAACGAAACTGCCTTACAAATAGCAGATTGTTGTTTTCATCGAGTGCCGCAACGGCTACTCCGCCAGGATGATTTACTACCTCTCGTTTTGACCTTGAGCCGTCAGGAAGTTCGATTTCATCAAGGGTGATGTGTAATATTTTTCCGTCAAATACATTTTTGCTTGAAAGAGTTTTTTCAGTTAGTTCCATAATAACCTCCGATATTATTTAAAAAGAAAGGATAATTGATATGTTAAATTACAATGTAAAGCCTGATTATGAAGCAAGAAAAAATATTATCTCAGAATTGTGTGAACGCTATGATTTTATAAAACATTCATATTCCGGTAAGAGTGTATGTGGTAGATGTATTGATGTTCTGCATATTGGAAATACTAAAAACAGAGTTTTGTATTGTGGTGGTTTTCATGGCTCAGAGTATCTTACAATACTCGCTTTACTAAAGTTTGTTGAAGAATGTGCTGAGTCAATGGAAAATGATACTCAGGTAGGAAAATACACAATAAGCGATTTTCTAAGGATACGAGGTCTTACAGTAGTACCCTGTGTAAATCCTGACGGTGTGGAAATTGCACTTCATGGAAGTGATGCCGCTATGAAATACAAACCGCTTGTAGATAAGGTTTCAGATAATACAGATAAATGGCAGGCAAATGCCAGAGGAGTTGATATAAATCACAATTTCAATGCAGGTTGGTGTGAGCTTAAAGAGAGGGAGCTGAAAAGAAATATTAAGCACCCATCACCGACCAGATTTGGTGGTAATCGTCCTGAGAGTGAGCCTGAAACAAAGGCATTAACTGGACTTTGCAGGCGAACAGACTTTGAGCGTGCATTGGCATTACATAGTCAGGGCAGGGAAATATACTGTTCCTTTGGCAAGCATACACCAGTACTTAGCTTTCGTCTTGCATCGGTATTTTCTCAGGCAAGCGGATATAATATAGGCTTTCCAGAGGAGATTGCAACAGGTGGTGGCTTTAAGGATTGGTTTATTGAAAAATTCCGTAAGCCAGCTCTTACTGTTGAAATGGGGATAGGGGAGAATCCTCTTCCGCTTTCAGATTTTGAAGAAGAGTATGAGATACTCAAAAAAATCTTCTGTTTAGGTGTTGTGGTCTGAAAAAATGATTATATTATAGATTTTCGCACTTATTATAAGCCTTTTTGGAAACGGCAAGCTTGTTTCCGTTAGATGCAACAAGTTCATATTCTCTTTTTGCATCTGCAATTCTGCCTTGCTTTTCATATAGCTCTGCTAATGAAAAATGAGAGTTGATAATATAATATTTTTGCTGGGAGATTTTAAGACACTCCTGCAAAACGGCTTCTGCTCCGTATAAATCTCCTGTTTTGATTTTTAAGCCTGCAAGTGAATGGTTAAATGTATAATTAGCCTTTTGTCTGGTTTTTAGATTTTTAATCATATTTATATATTTCTGGGCATCATTTGCGGCTTTTACAGCATTTTCATAATTTCCTGTTTGAGTGTAATAATTCAACCAGTTATTATATAGTGTAAACATAACAGTAGGATTTTCGTTACCTGTTAATTTAATGTCTGAGAGAACGCTGTAGGTTTGCTGCAAATCTCCTGCTGATATGTATCCTGCTGAAATATTGATTTTAAGCAGATTTAAGAGATTGGGTGATAAATTCTGATTTAAAAGATTAAGATTTGCTTTTAAAAATTCAATAGGGTCGCAGTTATCAAATAAAAGTGACATAATCTTATTGTAGCGTTTTGCTCCGCAATTATTGAATATAAATGTTATTACCCAATATCCGAAGATATACACAAAGGTTGAAAGTAAAAATAAATTTGTGTTATCAATAACAAATATAAAGATAAAGTCGCAAATCATCATTATAGCAATCAAAGCTGTAGTTGCAATGAGATAGGCTCTTTTTAAATCATTGTATAATTGAAACATAAAATAATCTCCTCAAAAGCAGATAAGGGCAACATATTTGTTGCCCTTACTTTTATTTTTGAAAATCAAATTTAAAATGTAATGTTGAGAAAACAACAAATTATTAGCAAGAAATTCATTATCAGTATAAAAGCATTATACACTAAGAATATATGAATTAGCAAGACATAAAAATGATTTTCATAATATTTTTTGCCATAAACTGCATTATGAAAAGGTTAGATTTACAATCTGTTTTTTATATTTAAAAGATGTGCTATTGAAGGAATACTTGCACCTTGTCCGCTTGAGGTAGGACTCATTAATGCTCCTGTAGCCATAAATAAGATATTGTTTAGCTTTCCTGCTCTCATTTCAGAAAGTATTTTGGAACAGAAAACCGAGCCTGCACAGCCACAGCCTGAACCGCCTGCATGAACATCCTGAGAATTTCTGTCATAAATCATTAATCCGCAATCGTTGTGCCTGTTGCGAATATCTATGCCCTCAAGCTTTAATAAATCATATAAAAGTCTGCTTCCAACCAATCCTAAATCTCCAGTAAGAATTAAATCATAGTCGTTTGGTTTGGTTGAGGTATCCTGAAAAAATTCTTTTAATGTTCTTGCAGCGGCTGGTGCCATTGCCGCTCCCATATTATTTGCATCTTTTACACCTAAATCAGTTATTTTCCCAACGGTTGCCCTTGCAATGCAAGGACCTTTTTTTACATTCTTAACAACACAGCTTCCTGCACCTGTTACTGTCCATTGAGCCGTTGGTGTACGAACTCCACCATATTCAAGCGGAAAACGATATTGGCGTTCTGCTGAACAGAAGTGTGATGATGTAACGCAGGTTGCAACTCTTGCCGCTCCGCTCTCAACATAGACAGCAGACATTATCAACCCCTGTGCCATTGTTGAACAAGCTCCATACTGTCCGAGATATGGGATTTCAAAACCTATCAGTCCATAGCTTGAACCGATACATTGATTAAGCAAATCGCCTGCAAAAATATAATCAACCTCTTCGGCTGAAACTCCTGCCTTGTTTAATGCACCGCTGACCGCTTCACTTTGCAGATTACTTTCCGCCTGCTCATAGGTATCCTTACCATTATAGCTGTCATAGATAATTTTATCAAAGCATTCAGCAAGAGGTCCTTGTGCTTCAAGCTTTCCAGCAATTCCAAAGCTCCCTATTATTGACGGCATTTCTTCAAATCCGATTGTATTTGCTCCTATCCTGTGAATCATATAAATACACCCTTTCGCTTTATTATTTGCGAAAGGGTGGTTGTTATACTTTATTAAGTTGTGCTAATAAATGTTATTTTAATTCCATAACATCTGTTTCATCATCTGCTGAAAGCTGATGATAAGGCTCTGAAACATCTACACCGTCTATTGATTGATGAGTGGCTAAATCAACAAAAAATGCTCCGCCCTCACACCATACAGGATAGTATGTAACGCCAGACATTTCAACAGGCTCAAAAGCATCGGCTATTGCATTTACCTCAATAACATCTTTAACGGTTATTCCTGTCAATGCATTTGCATACATATGTGTATTCTCAGAAACCTCTGCCGCCTGAGCAGATTTTATACCTTCTTCAATAACATTTGCGGCTGATGTTGTTGCACTTACCTTTGCAGAACGCATTGTATAGCCGATTGTTGGAATTGCTATAGCCGCTATGATTGCAAGAATTGCAATAACTACAACCAGTTCAACAAGTGTAAAACCTGATTTATTATTTTTGGCAAGCGTACAGAATTTTTTATTCATATTCTTCATTTTAACCCCTCAAAAACTACTATTCTTTTATAAATTATAGCTTAATTTTAATTTATTTGCAATATCGTAAATTTAAATACAAAAACAGGAAAATATCTATTGAATTTTAGATAATTATGAATTATAATGTTATTATTACACAAAATTTTGATTTGGAAGTGAATTTCTATGATTAAATTTGATAATGTTACTAAGGTTTTTAATAATACCTTAACTGCTGTAGATAACCTTTCTTTTGAAGTAAATAAGGGAGAAATTGTAGGTTTTATCGGTCCGAATGGAGCTGGAAAAACAACTACAATCAAAATGCTGACTGGTATATTAACCCCTGACAGCGGTGAAATATCAATAAATGGTTTTGATATTCAGAAGAAACCGCTTGAGGCTAAGAAAAATCTTGGCTATATTGCTGATAATCCTGATATGTTCCTGAGATTAAAGGGAATTGAATTTCTTAATTTCATTGCGGATATTTACAGAGTTCCAACTGATGTCAGAAAAGAAAGATTTCTTTCAGTATGCGACAGATTTGGACTTACTGAAAGCTTAAATTCACCTATGCTTGGATACTCGCATGGTATGCGTCAGAAAATTATGGTTGCTGCTGCATTGGTGCATAGTCCAGATGTATGGATTCTTGATGAGCCGTTAATCGGACTTGACCCTAAAAGTGCCTTTGAGCTGAAAAGTATGATGCGTGAACACGCAGACAGCGGACATTGTGTATTTTTCTCTACCCATGTACTTGAGGTCGCTGAAAAGCTTTGTGATAAGGTTGTTATTATCAAAAAAGGAAAAGCTCTTTATAAGGGAACACTTGAAAATCTCGAAAATCAGAACAAGGGAAAATCTCTTGAACAAATCTTCCTGGAGTTGACCGAAAAATGATTAATTACATAAGATTGTTAAAAATATTCATTCAGACTACGGAAATAACTCAGAATGAAAAGAAACGCTCAAAAGTATTTTATGGAATTATGGGAGCAATGGTAGTTTTGCTTATTATGATTCCGGTTGGATTATTAGTAGGCTTTATCACCTACGCACTCACGCTTGCGGTGTTACAGAATAACGGAGATACTCAGGCGGCAAACATTGTATTACATATAATTGCAATTTTATCGGCAATGTTTGGATTTAATGTTATAGTTAATATTTTTTACTTTTCAAATGATATAGAAAATCTTCTGCCATTACCGATTAAACCTCATGAATTAGTTGGGGCAAAATTCAGTTATTCACTTTTGAGTGAGAATATAATGGAATTTATACTCACGCTTGGTGTATGTGTAGGATTTATGTGTGCAAGGGGTATTTCGTTTTTCGGAGTGTTGACATCAATAGTAAGTATTGCAACTCTGCCTATCGTTCCTCTTGCATATTGTGGTATAATCAGTATGCTATTAATGTACTTTACTCACGCAGTAAAGAACAGGGATTTTCTTAATAAAATCGTTGGTGTCGGAACTGCGGTAATGATAGTTGGTGCGTTGGTAGCATTAGTATTTGTAAGCGATTTAAATGCTGATACTATGGCACAATCTTTAGCAGGCGGAGAAAATACCTTTTTAAATATTATGAACTGTATTTTTCCGCAAATTCCGCTTATGATGCGTTCAATCTCTGATAATTCCGCACTTTATCTTCTTTACTATTTATTGGTAAATGTTGCTTTTATATGTGTATTTCTTCTAATCGCATCAAAAATGTATATTAAGGGTGTTTCAGATGTCAATACCTCAAAGAGCAAAAGGGACCTTTCTGAAACTACAAGAATTATTGAAAAATCTGCAATTAATGGTATTTTCAAGAGTTATTTAGCAAAGGAATTTAGAATTTTATTCCGTACACCGCCTTTCTTTATGGATTGTATTGCAATTAATATGCTTTGGCCTGTATTCCTTGTTGTAATAGTAATTTTGCAGGGTCAGACAAATTTCCTGTCAGGTGTTCTTACGCCTTATCTTGCAGGAGATTTAAAGTCTATGGTTTATGTTACTCTTGTAATAACCGGAGTTTCTGTACTTGTAACGGCAATTAACAGTCTTGGTTCAGCGGCAATTACAAGAGAGGGTAAACATTTTGAATTTATGCGTTATATTCCTATACCGCTTGAATTGCAGTTAAATGTCAAGGCTCTGGCAAGTATCATAATAAGCGGTGGCAGTATGCTTATATATATAATTGCCTTTAACATTTATTGCATAGTAAGCTATGGTGTATCTTCATCAATAATTGTGACAGCTGTAATGCCTGTAGCTCATTTGATTTTGGCTTTATTATGTGTTGTATTTGTTTCATATTTCGGAATTTTTATGGATTCAATCAATCCAAAGCTTGTTTGGGACGATGAAATAAATGCTTTGCGTGGTAATTACAATGTAGTAATAAACACAGCTCTTGTGCTTATAATTACTATGGCAGTATGCGGAGTTATGTTTTTGATGAATATGCTTTCCGTTTCACCTGCAATTATTGTGACAGCAGATATTATTATAATGGCAGTTCTTGCGATTATGTCATATCGTTTATGTATGACAAAGGGTGTTAAAAATCTGATGTCTATTGAATAAAAATTTACT
>JAKSRB010000074.1 GCA_024403825.1 Ruminococcus sp.
GTCATAGTGCACTTGGCTATAAAACACCTCAACAGGTTGAAGATGAGGCTCTATCAGCTTAATATTATCTGTAAACTAATAGTTTAATAATTATTTGCATAGTATCTGTTTAACTTTTTGTGTCCAAAGTATTGACATAAGTCCAAATGATGATGGGAATAAAACCTTGTACGCAAGGTTTGTTTAGTTTTTCCAACATAAATTATTCTGTTGTTATTGTCTATAAACCTATAAACGTACACTTGCGGCAAACCTCACCTTTCAGATTTTTGTTAATGGGTATGTTCCCAAGTTAATTATGTTTAGTCTTTTCTTTATTGCTCTTTCATAAGTCTTTGCCGCTCCACCCCAGCCGTGATTAACATAGCAGATTGCATATGCTGCATTATCGACCATATATCTGTTGCGGGCTGGAATAGCAGATTTGTAATGATATTTTTCAAACCCATCCGGATATATAATTTCATCAAAAATACCCTTATCAAAAATATTAAAATTCAAGTAGGGTGTTACAATGCAATTTATTATCTCTGGGTATTGTTTTTTAAGTGTATGCACACACCTTGCACAAAGCCGGTCAAAGCCACCTTGACCGCCGCTAAAAAAAACGGTAACTCCATATTTTATTAGCTGTATTATGGCGTTTTCAATATCTGTGAAGAAACGCCATAGCAATCATTATGACCGATAAATAATGCGGTTAGTTCTTTACTATACATAATTAGTCTATGTTAAATCCGGCTGCTTTGATTAAATCAAGCAAATAACCTCTATCCCACAACAAAATCCCGTTACTGTCTGATAAATCAATCGCAGAGCGGGTAAAATATCTATTGGTAAGCACAGCTCCAACGTGGCAATTATAATATGTTTTGCCGGAATACGCTTCTTGCACAGCCTTATTGCCTATATCAGTGGAATAGCATTTACATTGGATTCCAAATTTAACACCGTCTTTGTAGGCGATAATATCTATTCCCTGGTCTCCGCTGCCCTTTGTAACATCCACATTGCTAAACCCATTTTTGATAAGTAATTGAGCGCAGAAATGCTCAAATTGATGACCTTCCATAGTATCAATATTATTGCTGTCTTTACTATCAGTATTTTTGGAATCGTCAACAATTATGTTTATCGGCTTATCTGTGCTATAGGTATCAGGAATGACAGACTTACACACTACAGCTATAGAATACTTATATCTGTCTGCTGTTGCATCCTTTATATCTTCACAGAATGGATAGGTTTCATCAGTGTAGGTATTGAGAACACATAGCTGTAGTTGAATCTTATCTTGTGCGGCAAATTGCTGCAATTTTTCAATCATATATCCGCATTCTGTTTCTGGGTCAGTATTTATATCAAATTGAACACAGGGAATAAACTGTGTCGGAGTTCCTCCGCCATCAAGATTTAAGCCTCTATATTTTTTTACGACAGCCTTTCTTTTTTTTGGTGGGGTCTGTAATAGCTCTTGTAGCTGTCGTTCAATATAGGACGGTGTTCCAGGGATAGTAATTGATTTATCTTCGATTTTCAAGTAATGGTGTAAATAATTTGGAAAAGGTACGACACAAGATATGGTTCTATTACCATTAAGAATGGAGAAATTTCCTTCATTTACATTGTGAATCAATGCTTCTTTTATGAGGGCATAGATAGACAGTGCTTGTTCTGATGCTCTCATATACATTTCTTCTTGCTTTGCTGTCTCTGCCTCATCCTTTGTCCGCAGATTTCGCAATAAATCATCTTGAAAACTCATACTGACACCTCAAAGGTATGGTTATATTTTATTATAGCACGGAATTCTCAAAAAGTCCACATTTAGATATTCAATAATCACGGAAATCAATTTTGCTGATTAAATTAATTGCCTTTTGTTAAATAGGAGGGTTTTTGATTATTTTTATTCGCTATCAAGTCGCATAAATGTGTTGGAACTACAAAAAATGTCAAAAATATGATACTTAACAGCATAAATTTTGAAAATTGATTTCCGTGATTCAATAATATCCAGCAGATATTGAATTTCGGCTATAATTAAGTATTACAAAACCTTGTAACGAAGGAGGAGCAAAATGATTCTGGGAGATAAACTAAAAGCACTGCGAACAGCGAAGAAAATGAGTCAAAAAGAATTAGCAGAGCGAATAGGAATTGCAAAATCTGTTATTTCTTTCTATGAAAGTGGAGACCGATTTCCGTCATATGATGTGTTAATTAAGATTGCACACATTTTTAATGTAAGTACTGATTATTTGTTAGACATTGAGAGAGACAGAAAAGTTGATG
Organism: Ruminococcus sp.; assembly: GCA_024403825.1. Lineage (GTDB taxonomy): Bacteria > Bacillota > Clostridia > Oscillospirales > Acutalibacteraceae > Ruminococcoides. The sequence goes on from JAKSRB010000074.1 coordinate 2,296, forward strand.
TTTCGGATTTAAGTGAAGATGATATAGCTGTTGTAACAACTGTTATAGATGCACTAAAACGCAAAAACAATGGTTAGGAGAACTCTTGCTGATTTGTGGCGAGGGTTCTTTTTTTACAGGAGGATTTACACAATGATAATTGACGAAAAATATACCGTAGTAAAAAAGGGGATATTTATCGCATTGTAAATTACGATGTTGCGATTTGCCCTCATTGCTATTCTCCGCTAAAAGTTAGAGACAGCCGTAAGCGGCAAGTTAAAAATTCCTCCGACACAGAATATATATTTCAATTAAGACGGTTATACTGCCCGATATGTAAACAAATACATCTAGAAATACCTGACTCTATTGAACCTCAAAAGCATTATTTCAAATCAACTATAGAAAACACACTGTCTAATAAAATAAATTACTGCACAGCGGACAACTCTACAATACGCAGATGGCAAAAATAACACACCCGTTTTGCCTTTTGTTTCCGTATCCCTTTTTGTAAAATATTTCGGAGACTGGAGGCAAGCAAATGAAGAAGAAATCAATTTATATCTCCATTATTGTTGTACTGCTACTTTTGCTTATCGGTGCTGCTTGGTATTTCCTGCATAACCAATCTGTAGATAAGTCGTCATTACCCACTGACTCAAACGCTGTTGAGTATGAGGGCGATAAGCCTACAAATAGATTGCCAAACGGACAAAAAGGAATTGCTATCCCCGGATTTGATACCCTTGTGTTTTCTGCAAATCAAAGAGTCAATTTCTTTAACCCTGACAGCAACGATTGTTTATTTTTAATGACACTATATATTGATGATAAACCGCTTTGGAAATCCGGTTACTGTAAGCCGGGAACAGGTTACTATGATATAGAACTATCCGAACCACTAAAAGCGGGAGAATACTCTACCTATTTGAAAGTGCAGTGTTTCAAAGAAGATGGCACAGTATTAAACGGGGCAAAAGTAGAGTTTGATATTACAGTACAGGAGGTTTAACCAATGAAAAAATTATTAGCATTTACGCTTTGCTTTGTTATGGTTTTGAGTTGTAGTATTTCTGCTTTTGCAGCGGAATTACCTTACAATGAAGCCACAGGTCAAAGCACAGTTACATATCAGGTTGATAGTAGATTTTGCGTAATCATTCCCGAAACAGTTGATGCCTTTAATGGCTTTCAGCTCACAGCAAGTAATATGAACATCACTGAATCCGAGCAGGTAAATGTTTCTGTGAATGGAGAAAATAGTATTCCAATGACCAACGATGAAGGCGATACTTTTAATTTGAGACTTAATGTAAATGATAGTGACCACGTTGCAGAATTTGTAAAAAATCAGACCACATCCGAATTTATAGTTACCGGACAACCCGTTGACGGCGAAATGCCGGCAGCAGGTTATTACACCGGAACAGTTGAATTTGTTGTCGAGCTTGGTGTAAAACCACCGCAGTATTAAGAACAACTAAACACAAGGGATGCACCGTTGCCGTGATTGGTAACGGTGTTTTTATTTGCCCTGTATAATCTTGATTATCGCATCAGAGGTTTTTCTATCTGTGTGTTTGGGTAAATAAGGTATTACCTTGTCAATATTCTTCTTTTTTACGCCACTGATTTTTCGCATATCTGACCAATAGAACGGTGTGCCGTTTCCTTCTGTTGTGAGCTTATCAAATGCCCATATTAGCCGCCTTGCCCAGCATTCTTCGTATGATTCATTGTAGTTATTCATAATCGCTTTACACTTTGGTAGTATTTCAAGCCTATGCCCCGGCAAATTCAATTCACGATATATCAGTTTTTCTGATACTCTTTCAGGTCTGCCTGTATCACTTGACGCACCAATATAAATATCGTGTGCTAATTGCTCTAATATCGGTGCAATTTTTTCATCATATACCGACAAATCAATCGGCTCTCTATTCTTGATATAGTGTGACCGCTGCTCTTGGTTTATTTGCCAGTTTGTCAAATCGGGAGCGGTCAGTTCATCAATTGTCATATTCAAGAAAAATGCAATTTGACATATGACTGAAAAATCAAATCTATCCTGTAATAACACTCGCTGCACCTGTGACATACTCGCTATACTGTCAATACCGATATTATTATAGTAAATCTGCATATCATCAACAAACTGCTTTGTATATCGAGATTTGCCTGATTGCTTCATATACTTTGTTTTTCTCATAGCGTGATACAGCACAGCACTAATCGGAATATCGCTATCAAGGTTAATAGGTGCATCAAACACCGCCGCCATATACTCACAAAATGCAACTTGCAGTGTATTCTTTGAATATTGTGGCTCTTTCAAAACAACTGTGATTTCAGCGGGATTTAGAGTAAATGACTGCTCACTTTTTGCCGTTACATCAGAATTAACAAGCAAACATTTATGCTTTGTGCAAATACTCATATTCCGTATTTGATGTTTTCTATGCCAATACGCCTCCCCGTGATTTTTTCTATCTTCCTTAACACACAGAGGACAATATTTTAGCTGACTATCCGCCTGTGTTCTCGGTAATATGGCGAATAGATGGTGAGCATCGCAGAAATCATAACCAATATGATATAAAGCATTTTTCTTTTGTTGAAGCGGTATGAATCTTGCATACTGTGGGTACATCGTATGCTTTGTTATCAAATCATCCATCACAAATAATCTTTGTATCAATTTGGCTGTATCAGGGTTCAAATTACCTATAAACTCTTTACTTGGATTATTACAACGGTTATATAAAAGTTCCCTAAAAGCCATTGCATTAGTAATACAACCGGTGTGAATATAATAGCGGCAAAACCAACTATAAACCAATTCATCAGGATATATCTCCGGCAGATATGCAATCACAGGCACACCTCCTCAATGGGAAAATGCTTACGCAGCAGAGGTACAATATCTACATTTTCTGTTTTTGCTTTCTTTGCAATTTCAACAATAGAAACACCGTTAATGATATTGATTTGTATATCGTCACTTTTCGCAATAGGTTTCTTTTCACCCGGCTTTGTTGTTTTGGACTTTGCATCTGTTGTGTGGATATAACTGTGCAACAGCGTTAATCGCTGTTTATATGCCATATTCAGCGTTTCAATATTTAATATCTCTTTACCCGTCAATATTGCTATTTCCTGTGCATCGTGTATTAGAGAGATAACTACAGAAACAACACCGGCGGAATGCTCATAAAGCCATTTAATGATTACAGGACTTATCTCTGTTTTATGCGTGACATACTGATAATTAAACACGGTTTTGCAGAGGGATTCAAAGCATTCATCATAAAATAATGAATTATACTGCAATCCCACAGAACGCCTTGCAAGCTGCATAGCTTGCTCAAAAAAGACTGTACATTCAGGTGTACCCACCATACATATACTAATGCCACTATTGTTAATTAGCTGTGTGAGCATACCAACAAGATTTTTGCCGTTCTTTGAGTTGACAACATTCTGTATTTCATCAACGATTAAAATTCCGATATGGTTTAATGCAATAGAACTGACAAGCCCGATAAGCATATCAGTTGTGGCGGTTCTTGATTTTATACAGTAATTATAATAGTTAGTTTCAAGTGCTTCATCTACCTTGCGTAAAATCTCTAATAATAAACCTTTCACAGAGGAATCAAACGGACATTGAACCACAAGGCACGGAATGACTTTTGCATATGGTTTTTCAATTTCAATTATACGATTTTCCGATATAAGGTTAATAGCTCTGCTTATGGCACTTGATTTCCCTATACCGCTGCAACCTATTATTGTAAAGCTGTCCGAACCGCCAACGATACCGTTATATTCTTGCCCAATTATTCCTTTGTGGTTTTCATAATGCTGTTGTATTGCAGTCTTTGTGCCTTTTTTCTGCATTGAACGGAGTAATGCCAAATACAATTTAGAATATATTTCTAATGACATTTGAGAGGGTATATAGAGCTTGTACAAGTCAGATAATGCCATTAACCGTGTGGGTGTATTTTCATTGCGTATTCTATCTTCATAAGCAGGAATAACCGATAAGGCAGCGTTTAGAGCTTCGCCTGATTTCATTTCCGGCATCGCAGATAAATAATCTTTATACATCATTCAGCGCCTCCCATAATATCAATATGTTGTTTAGTTCGTTCTCTTTGCCTTGTTTCTCTTATAGATTTTATATTTGCATCACCGACAGCGGCACTATTTGAAATAACCCTGATATGCTCTGCAAGGTCAATTTTAGCCTGTAGATTTTCACCATTAACCGATTGTATTAACTGTTTTTTAGCTGATTGCATTTGCTGTACTTCTTCAAGAGATTTGCCAGTAAATCGGGATTCTATCAAAGTAAATTCCATATATTTGCTGTTTTCTATAACCCATACAGAGGAAATGTTATCAGGATTAAAAGCAACTACAGCAGTACCGCCGTTCAAGTATGTTTCTGTGAATCCGTCACAGTGATAACGCATTTTATTTACCCTTAAACCGTGGCGAGAGAATGTTCCTTTTGTCCGTGGTAATAAGGTTAAAGCAATCTGTCTTTCATCTGTTTTTATTAAATTTGCAGCAGGTTGTTTTCTGTTCCAATTCCATATATGGCTTGCGTATGGTTTCACTTTATCTGTAAACATTTTAGCTGTGTAAGGGAAATTATCTATTATCCGCAGTGAATTATAGTAAATAATGCAGTGCAAAAGTATTTTTTCAAAATCTGCAATCATCAAGCAAGCATCTTTTCTGTAATCGTGTGCGCCCCTCTCTTGAAAATCAGGTTCAATAATGCCTTTTCCTTTCAAATATGGTTTGTAAGTATTTTGCAATAGGTCAAAAAATTTTTCTACTGCACCTTTTAACTCCGGTCTGTACGGTGGCAGGTTAATAATCGTAACGCCTAATTCTGCTATCTGTTCAAAGTTTTCTGATTTGTACTCGCTACCCATATCTGTTACAAGGATGCCGGGGATAATACCGCTGCAATTCCAATCGTCTTGGTTTATATCAATTCCAAATCTCTTGCAGTGCTTAACTTTGTCAGCAGCTACATTCAACATTAAATTTCGGAGGCTGTAAACACCGCCCTCCCAACTTAAAGAATAACCACAGCACAAACCACTATAAGCATCAATGCAAGCGGTCAAAATGGGTCTGCCTATTATGTTTCCGCTTTCGTTTACAAGGTAAATATCGCATATAGTAGAATCCAACATTCCAACACCAACAGCAGGAGCGAATGCTTGTATGCCGTCACCTGTCAGAGGTCTGTTATTTCTCTGGTAGTTTTTTAAGCCACCACGAGAAATATAATAGTTTTGCATTTTCCTATGCTTACGATAGAAATATCGGAATTGGTGTATTGTAGGGTATTTCTGCAACAATACACCGTTACCATCACAATATTTTTCTTTAAGCATAAGTGTATATGCAGTTTGTAGGCTGTTACGGCTTTGGTTATAAAAATACTTGTTTAATGCCCATCTAATATTTTTTTCATCTGTTGTCAGTGGCTTTTTATAACTACACTTTTTTGGTGCAAGAACACTGATATTTTGATAAACAAGATACAACCATAAGTATTGCTTTATCGTTTGTTTACTGATATTGAAATGCTGTGCCATATTACTAATAGCATTGCATCGGGATTTATCATCTGCAATAAACGGCAATACACCGGCAATGGCTGTAAATCTTTTATATGCAATACAGCGGCTTTCATTGTCTAACTCGTCAATAGGGAGGGTGCAAATTCCGGTTATATCCGATAAATCATTTATGCTACATTCTGTGTATTCGGTCAATTCCGCTGTGTTTATCCACTGCGGAACAACTCTTTTTATACAATTTACAATGAGGGCTTTGTCGTTTTCAGTTTCAAGCACACGGACAATATTATTATCTTTTTGCAATAACTTATTTTTCAGCATCAATAACCAGCCCCCAATCATTAACACCACGATTCAGCCAATATGAGCGTGATGCATCCAAAAGTTTTACGGTCAGTGGTTTTAATAAGTGCTTGCGGAATACACATTCACGAACCAATAAATCACCGTTTGATTTTGTGCATAGAAAATCTGTGTTGTATTCCCCGATTTCTTCGCCATCGAGCGGAATATTGCATTGTATTTTCGTTATATCATCATTACTTTGCATACTATCCAAATAAGCAAGCTGTAAATTGTTGTAAGTTCGGCAAACCTCTTTTGATTTGCTGACAGATTTCTTTATACATCTGCCTTTGTAGTTTTTCTTAATCATAGAATCCACCTTTCTGATTTCCCAAAAATGTTCCCAAAAACAGCATATTATTTCCCAAAAACCAAAACACCTCCCAAAAACATATTTGCTGTTATCGGTGATATCTCTGAAAAGTATTGATTTTACTGCATTTCCGCCACTTTTAAGAATATAAGAAATTTTCCCAAAAAGATACTTTTTCAAATACTCTATGTCATTGTGCAAGGCTGTTTATCAGCCACGGTGTAAAAATCGTTATCAACAGCACCGCCGCAAATAATGTAAATAAAATTCCTGTTTTATTGACAAAAACGCAGTGTTTACAAGGCTTTTTCTATGTTTTGCGGGTAAAAAAAGACCTTGCAGAATTGCTTCTACAAGGTCTAAACTTGATATTTAATTTTGCCTTATGGCTGATAAATGGTTTTACCCATCAACA
>JAKSRB010000075.1 GCA_024403825.1 Ruminococcus sp.
GCGCCACCTTGCCAAGGTGGAGGTAGCGGGTTCGAGCCCCGTCATCCGCTCCAAGTTTTAAGCACCAAAAAAATTGGTGCTTTATTTTTTGCTTTATTATAAATAGCTGAGATAAGAATAGAGTTGCCGTTCTTTTCCTCTTTACACATCAAAAATTTATACACCATAATATTAAGGAAGCACTTGTTTTTATCAGTGCTTCCTTTAACATTATTACTTATAATTATGCGTTTTGATATTCACAGGTTGCAAGATAGTAGTTATATATCGAATAAGCAAGATTTTTGGTTGTTTCCTTGTAATCTCCCTTTGATACGGTATATACATAGCTGAACACCGAGTAATCTACCGCTGAATAGCTTCCTGTTTCATTATTTACCATTTTTACATTAAAATTACTGTTCAGCTTATCTGCTGATATGCCATTGATTTTAATTATGCACACGCCATTTGTTGCATAATCAACTGTATAATTATAGTTCAACGCAGAATTATTACATTCTACATTTACTGTATAATTTGTTTCTGCGGCTGCATTACTTATTCCATTGAGCTTGAAATATAGCTTTAATGAGGTGTTGTCCTCAACTACAAGGCTTCCTCCGTAAAAGCTTACATTATTATCAAGCGTTTCCTTCTTAGCCTTATATGCACTCAGGTTATATCTCTTTACCTCTTCCCTACAGCTTTCGTTTGCAAGATTTGACATATTAAAATCAAAATAGCTTTGTGCGTTTGCACCATAGTTCAGCATAGCTTTTACAAGTGTCCAAGCCTTTATGCTGTTCTGCTCGGTATTATTTAGCAAATATTCTGAATATCTTTTTATATTGTAGGCTGCAAGCTCGGTTTCCTCTCCGTTTTCAATAAGCATTGCTTTTATTTCTGCTGTCATATCCTTTGATGCTATCTGACAGGTATATTTATAATAGTTTCCCTCAGCTATCGGCATTACTGTCTGTTCGGCAAGCTGAGGATTTTGCTCTCCCTCAATATTAAACTTTATTACTGAATCTGCTGTAACCTTGTCTTTGTTTATATAATAGCATAAGCCAAGTGTTCCGTCTAATTTGAGGGCATATCCTGCAAGTGCTTCGTTTGCCTTTTCGGATAATCCACATTCTGAGCATACTCCGTCTGCGTAATTATGTAAATCAGATTTTTGCTCCGATAATGGGCTGTTTGAATAAATTTTATCGCTTTTGCAATCTGCATATCCATAATACAGCTTATTGGAATTATTAAGCATTTCAGGAGCATCATCAAGCTTTAACTGCTGTCCCCATACCTCAGATTTCTGATTGAGTGCATATGCCACAACACCGTTTTTAAACTGAGAGGCATTTACTGTTACACAACTTTTGTTTTCAGTTGATGATGGGTTTGTAACTCCTGCAGCCTCGACAGTATCTATATTGAAATTGTTGTCATAGCTTCCTGAAAGGTTCAGATTTCCTACAATTCCACCTGCAAACTGACTGCTCTTTATTTCACCGTAGTTGAACGAATTTATTACCTCACCAACCAGATTTCCTGCTATTCCTCCGGAAAAATTATAGCTGCTTATATATCCCTTGTTTCCGCAATTATTAATTATTGTTTTGTTATCAGCAAAGCCTGCAATTCCGCCTGCGATATTTTCTCCAGCAACTGTTGCCTTATTCAAGCACGCTGAAATTTCTGCTCCCTGTGTTTCTCCCACAATTCCGCCTATTACATTGCCTGTAACCTCTCCGCTTACTTCACAGCCTGTTATTGCTCCATTCTTTACTGTTCCTGCAATTATTCCTGCATTCCCGGCGGTTATTGGTGCAGTAATGGCTGCATTTGTTATTTTCAGATTTTTAACTGTACCACCATTTAGAATACCAATAAATCCAACATTATCCTCAGATGAATCTATTTGCAGATGATATATTGTATGTCCGCACCCGTCAAACTCACCTGAATATTCATCAAAAGCCTTACTCCAGCTTTGGTCGATTGTTATATCGTCAGTGAGCTTAGTATATGTTGCTGAATGTTCCTGATTTACTGTTTCGCACAATTCCTCAAGTTCATTTTGGTTGCCTACAAGATAACCTACCTGAAAACGGCAGCTTGTAACATAATCTATAGCTGTACTTCCGTCATATGTATATACTCTTTTTAAAGCTCTACAGCCATTGAATACATTGGTTTCATATTCTGCTGTTTTACTGAGAATATTTACATCCACTAAAGATGTACAAGACCTGAATGCATTATTCTTAATCGTTGTAACATTTTCAGGTATTGTTATCTTCTCTAATTTTGTGCATGAATAAAACATATTAATTGAAATTGATGTCAGATTCTCTGATAATTTTATAGTTTTAAGATTTGAACATCCTCCGAATGCTCTGTCACCTATAGTTGTAACCGTATCAGGCATTTCAAAGCTTTCAAGTGCAGAGCATTTGTAAAATGCTTCGTCACCTATAGTTGTAACCGTATCAGGCATTTCAAAGCTTTCAAGTGCAGAGCATTTATAAAATGCATTTTCACCAATTTTAGTTACGCTGTCAGGCAGATAAACCTCTGTTATCTTACTACACGAACTTAAAGTATATGCACCAATGTCAGTAATACCATCCTCAAATATAACCTTCTGAATAGAGGTTCTGTACTTATACCAAGCTGAATCAGTAGCTGCTGAGTCAGGTATTGGTGCAGTTTCATAGCCCTCTTTTGGTCTGAATATAAAGGTTCCTGTATCCTCAAAATATTCCCACTCTACATTACCCTTTGTTCCGCTTACACCTACTGTTGCCATTTCAATTTCAGCCGCACCGGCAATGATTGCCGTTGTTGGTACAATCGAAATTCCCATTATTGTCGCCATAAGCATTGCAGTTATTTGCCTGTTGATAGTTTTTTTGCTCTTCATAAAAATCCCCCCTGATTTTATTGTAACAAAAATGATTAAAGGCTGATACATTGATGTATATTTTTTGTTAATTCCACTATATAACTTAATAAACCAACATACCAACACTTACATACTAATTATACAATAATCACTCTACAATATCAACTATATTTGTCACAAAAATATAAATTTCTTTTTGTGAATTTTAACATAAACGCAATTTTTCAGTGATAATAAAAACCAAATAACAGAAAAATGGCAGTAATTGTGACTACACTCACGATTACTGCCATTTCCATTATTTATACCAGTATATTCTATTTATTGTATAGACATTAACTCCAGAAAGGAAGCAATGCTAAAAATTACAACTGCACATCTATGTCATAGCCTTTATCAATAAGCAAATAATTATTACCGAATTGCTCACACATTTTCTTTATCTTAGCATTTTCTGACAATATCCATTCCTTTGTACAATATGAATCATCAAGCCTTTGCTCAATTATATTTGCATATTTTCCTATTTTGTCAAAGTGATTTCTGATATATCTTTCACTCATTACAAGACAAATATATTTTATTTCAGACAAATATTCAGAGCTAAAGTCCTTTTTCCAGTCAAACGGAATATAACAGCCTTCAATTATTAAATTCTGTTTGTTTTCTATTGCCGTTTTTATCATTTCCCTTACTATCTGCCATAGATATTCGGTTAATTCTTCATTATCCTTAACAGTAAGCTTAGTTTGATTGGAACGGATTAAACCCATTTTTAAATGGTCTATTGAAAAATATGGATATTTATACTTTTCAAGTAATTTTTGTGCTAAGTTAGTTTTTCCTGTGTGCGATGCTCCTGTAATCAATATAACCATAGTTATCTCCGAATTACTTCTTATTCCAATACTTGAATATTATAAGCTCTGGATTGCTTCCATTTTCGCCATATTCGCTGATTAACAGAAATTCATCATTTCCGGCTACACCATAACACCTGTCACTGTTTTTCTTCTCAATCTGGTTTCCAAGATATATGGTGTCATCATCAAAGAATTTCACTTTTTCTCCATTTGGCATTGTATATTCAATATTGATAAACGAACCTTTTAGCGAATACAAATCGTTTATTGTTCCCATATCATCAATACCAAGTGAGTTTATCTGCTCTAATATTTTGCTTTTTAGCTCAATATATGCATTCTCTCCGCTTTCAAAGCACTTTGCAACAATGCATTTTTTGCCAAATGGTTTTCCACAGCTTTCTGTACAGCCGTTACAGCTGCTATTCATAGGACATTCGTTGCAGTTAATACCACAAATTGAAGTTGTCATATAAAACTTCCCCACATAAAATCAACAAACTAAAATATTAGTAATCATTCTGCTTTTGTTCCGCACTCAGGACAGAATTTTGTGCTTGGTTTTAATTCATATCCGCAGTTCTGGCAAAATCTCTTCTTTGGCATCTCTGGTCTTTTGCTTCCACATTCATGACAGAATTTTCCTGTGTTTTCGGTTCCACATTCACACACCCAGCTATCTGCACTCTTTGTATCTGAGGCTGTATCAACAACTGGAGCTGTCTGCTGTGCAGGCTGCTGTTGAGGGTCTGGTTGCTGAGGGGCATAGCCATTCTGTTGCATTGGCTGTTGCTGAGCATAGCCATTCTGCTGCATTGGCTGTTGCTGAGCATAGCCGTTCTGTTGCATTGGTTGTTGGTTATTATAGTGTGGGTTCTGCATATAGCCTCCCATTACATTTCCACCCATATTCATACCCATGCCCATGCCCATAAAGCCTGCCATTGAGCCATTTGCGTTTGAGCCTGCATCTTTTAAGCCTTCTGATATATTAGCCGCTACATATCCCTGCTGTACTGCCGCATCGGACATCATTGCACCCTTATTACGCATATTGATAAGCTTCTGGCTTTCATCGTCATATGCGATTGGAGCATCAATAGCAGCACGAACAATTTCAAAGCCTCTGAGATTACGCCAGTCCTCATCAAGAGCATCGCTCATATATTCGCCGAACTTATCTGACATTGCGGTAACATGACTTACTCTGTATCCGTCAACTGAATACTGGCTGATAGCCGAACAAAGTGCCTGATTAAATTCATTAGAAAACTGGCTTTTGATATTCTTAAAGTCAAGACTCTGATTATTTAAAACTATATCTTTTGAAATTACTTCGCTATAGAATTTAAACGGATCTACGATTTTGAATGAATATGTACCATGAACCTTCAAGAAAAGCTCAGCATTATAAAAATTATCAAAATACTGAATAGGATTTGAAGTTCCAAAAGGGATTCCTCTGATTTCTGCAAGATTAATAAAAAATACTCGCTGTGCCTGATATGATACACCGCCAAATTTTACTCTTTCAAATGATTCTTTCAGAGTATCGCCAAATTGTCCGTTCAAGAGTGACGGTGCAGAGCTGTTATTTACTGTAAAATATCCTGGCTCGGCACAATAATCAACAATTTTTCCTCCGTCAACCAATATCATCATCTGATTGTCATAAATATGTACCCTTGAACCATTACTGATGATATTTGAAGAACCATATAAATTTGAGCCTCTGCCGTTATTAGTTGACTTCACCACTCCTGGGCAGAATACTGTTGTTGGACCCATAGGTGCTGATTCAATCGCTTCAAGCCATTGATCGCCAAGTCCACCCTTGACTGCATCTATGGCAGCTCTTATAATACCCATAATTTATTTCTCCTTTTAAAATAATATAAATTTTATGTTATAACTGCACTTTTAAATTGCAATTAATATTGTTTTCTTTGAAAGCTCTGTTCTCTGATAGAATTGAACTTCCATGCTCTTGTATTTACCTCAGTAACTGCTGAACCACAGTACTCACAGAATTTTGAACCGAGATTTGTTATCGGTGCACCGCAGTTAGGACAATGTATGCCGAATGCCTCACCCATATTGCTGAGCATTTCTTCATCCTGAATATACACAAGACCAATTTCATATATGGTCTGCTGTTTTTCAGTATTGCTTCCAAAGATTATTCTGCCTGAACCATCCTTAGTATATGCAAGATAACCAACTGATATTTCAAAAACGATTGTAACGGTTTTTCCGTCCTTTATATATCTGGTAATCTGAGTATCGTGCATTACAGCCTGGTCAAAATACTGAGTTGCATTTCTTGAATTGAAATCTTCTATAATACCGCTTACATTGTTAATAAGAGTTAATGAACATTCTTCCTGTAATAAGGACGGACTTTTGCCCGCAATGGCATTAAAATAACTTCTCAAAACAGATTGAGCCTTAGTTCTGTAATGCTCATAGTCAAAATCAGGAAAATCCTTTTTAATCAATGGCTGATAGATAGATGTCATTGAACGAATTGACTTTGGTGTTTCACTTATAAGCTGTTTTTGCTTTTTAATGTTATCGACAAAATCACCTGAGCCAAACAAATCCCTTGAAAATCTGTTAAGCTTATTTCTAAGAACAACAAATCCGATAGCTACCGAAACAACTGCAATTATTACAAGAACGCTGACAATTCCAACACCAATTAAAAAACTATTCATAATTTAGTCCTTAATCCTGATGCCGAGAACATCAAGGCTTTCATCGTCAACAGGAGCAGGGCAAGCAGACATAAGCTCGCTTGCATTCTGAACCTTAGGGAAAGCTGTAACATCTCTCAGGCTGTCGGCACCGCACAACAGCATTGTAACTCTGTCAAGACCAATTCCCATTCCGCCATGAGGTGGAGCACCATACTTATATGCCTCAACAAGGAAGCCGAACTTAGCTTCAATTTCTTCATCGGTCATCTTTAAAGCCTTGAACATTTTCTGCTGCAGCTCAGGGTCAGTAATACGCATTGAACCACTTGAAAGCTCAGTACCGTTAAGTGTGAGGTCAAAAGCCTTTGCAATAACCTTTGAAGGGTCGCTTTCAAGATATTGCAGGCATTCTTCCTTAGGCATAGTGAACGGATGATGCATTGCAAGCCATTCACCGCTTTCTTCATCATACTCAAAGAATGGGAAATCAACAATCCAAAGGAATTTAAACTCATCAGGAATAATGTCAAGGCGTTTTGCAACAGTAAGACGCAAAGCACCGAGAGTTGAAAGTACAGTACTGTTTTTATCAGCAACGATAAGAATAACATCGCCCTTTTCAGCACCAAGTCTTTCATAAATTGCAGTCATTTCATCATCAGTCATAAACTTTTTGAAGGAGGCATTTGGCTCATCAACCCAACGCACATATGCAAGACCCTTTGCACCAATACCACGCACATATTCGGTAAGCTTGTCAATTTCCTTCCTTGTATAAACAGAAGAGGCATTTTTGGCAACAATGGCACGAACAGAGCCACCATTTTCAATAGCACTGGTAAACACACCAAATCCGCAATCCTTAACCAAATCAGAAATATCCTGAATTTTCATATCAAAACGAATATCAGGTTTATCTGAACCATAGTTATTCATAGCTTCAGTATAGCTCATACGCTGGAAAGGAGTTTCAAGGTCTTTGCCCATAACCTCTTTGAAAAGACGCTTGAAAAGACCCTCGTTTACTTCAAGAATATCTTCAACATCAACAAAAGAAAGCTCCATATCAATCTGAGTAAATTCAGGCTGACGGTCAGCACGCAAGTCCTCATCTCTGAAACAGCGAGCAAGCTGGATATATCTGTCAAAGCCAGAAACCATAAGTAACTGCTTATAAATCTGAGGTGACTGAGGCAGAGCATAAAACTTGCCGTTATGTATTCTTGACGGAACAAGATAATCTCTTGCACCCTCAGGAGTAGATTTAATCATCATAGGTGTTTCGATTTCAATAAAGCCGTTTTCAGCAAAATAATCACGAGCAACCTTAGAAACCTTACTTCTCAGCATAATATTGTTGAGAAGAGGACGACGACGGAGGTCAAGATAACGATATTTAAGTCTTAATTCCTCATTTGTGTTCAAATCATCAACAATTTCAAACGGAGGAGTCTGAGCCTTAGAAAGAACTCTCAAATCAGAAACAATAATTTCAATATCGCCGGTCGGAATATCAGTATTTTTAGAGCTTCTCTCGGCAACGATACCCTTTGCGGCAAGAACAAATTCACTTCTGCAAGCAAAAGCCTTATCAAAAATTTCCTTATCAGTTTTGTCATTGAAAGCAAGCTGAACGATACCAGTACGGTCACGCAAATCAATAAAGATAAGCTGACCAAGATCTCTGCATCTCTGAACCCAGCCACAAACAGTAACCTCATTACCGACATCAGAAATTCTGAGGTTTCCGCAATAATGTGACCTTTTCAGACCTGTCATAAATTCTGCCATAAAAAATATAACTCCCTTTCAGATTTAAGGCAGGAGAAATACAAAGTAAAAAACTGCCTTAAATAAAAAAATTGCTAAATTATTATGCAAGATTACGAAAAATCATACAATATAGTCATAAATATTATAGCATAATAATGTCGTATTATCAATATATTTTGAAGAATTTTTGCTATACGGTTGTGTGATAAATAAAGCTTGCGATTTTTTAAGTATTATATTAGTTCGTAAAATTTTATCATACAAAAAACATAATAAAAAATTTACCGTAAATTCTCAAAGTAACTTCCACAATGGAAAAACAGTAGAAATAACCTTGATAAATGGGTAGAAATAAGTTTGATAAAAGTAGAAAAATAGTCCCTAAAAGGCTT
>JAKSRB010000076.1 GCA_024403825.1 Ruminococcus sp.
GAATGACAGATGAGCAAATCAATGCTATATTAAGCATTAACTAATAGTATAAGCCGCTACCCTAATCAATTAAAGTATTTTTAAATTAATGAGCCGTTAAGAAATAGTAAAATTCTTTTCTTGCGGTTCATTTCTTTTTGCAAGAATTTGTTATCCCTCAAAACATACAAATACTTGCAAAAGTTTTTGTAATATGCTAATATATGAGCGGAAGTTTTATAAAACCTGTTTTTGCAGGTGAATTTATTAAAAGGTGGATTTTATGGATTACAAATTAATCGCCCTCGACATTGACGGTACCTTGACTAACTCCAAAAAAGAGATTACTCCTGCTACCAGATATGCTATTATTGAGGCTCAGGCTCAGGGTAAAAAGGTTATTATTGCATCAGGCCGTCACCCTATTGGGGTTCAGCCTATCGCTCATGAGCTTATGCTTGACAAGAATGACGGTTATATTATGTCATTTAATGGTGGAAAAATCATTGATTGTGTTTCAGGTCAGACTGTAGTAAGCAAGATTTTTCCTCGTGAGTATCTGCCTGATATTGTGAGTGTACTCAGAGATTCCAATATTACTATTAATACCTATGATGATAAAAATATTATTTCAGACAAAAAGGTAAATGATTATTCATATGTTGAGCGTGATATTCTCAAAACTGATATGATAGCTGTTGATGATTTTACATCTGCAATTAATTTTGATATTAACAAGCTGTTGCTTGCAGGCGAGCCTGATGAGATTGATAAGTATGAAAAAATATTTTCAATGAGATATGACGGTTTGCTTGATGTATATAAAAGTGCCCCATATTTTCTTGAGATGATGCCTTTTGGTGTAACCAAGGGTTCAATGCTTCCAATGCTTTTAGAAAAGATTGGAGTTTCAAGAGATGAAATGATAGCTTTTGGTGACCATTACAATGATATGACGATGATAGGTTATGCCGGAATGGGTGTTGCAATGGGAAATGCGGTTGAGGATGTTAAGAAAATAGCAGGCTATGTATGTGAATCTAATGACGATGACGGCATTGCAAAAACTTTGAAAAAATTTGTGCTTAAATAATTTAAAAAATCAGCCACTTAACCATTATAAAAATGGTCAGGTGGCTTTTATCTTAATTAAAATCAGGTGGCAGATAATGATATATTGATTCATAGGATTCAATCTCATTATCATTTTTTATTGCTGAGGGAATTAATCCTGTGCAATCGTAGGTTGAGCAGGTGTTTAATTCTTCATCAATATCAATATCAGGGGTTTCGGTTTTATAATGCCTTGGAGTATAATCCGAGGCGTATTTTATATCAGATTTATCATTTTCGTTGTCCGACTTCAAGTGCCTGAACTGTCTTTTTTCTTGATACATATAAAATCACCTCGGATATATTGTCTGAATATGTCCGAGGTTTATGCTATGGGTTATTTTTGAAATTAAATTGACATCATTTTATCAACAAGCTTATTAATGAATGGAATTTTATCAATTAATGGTAAAGACTCAGTTTTGCCATAAACTACATTGACAATTCCAAAAATTATACAAATTAAAAATATTATTGAAACCAGATTTAATATTGGTGCTAAAATAATTCCAACAGGGAAGCAGACGAAAAGAAAGAATTTAACAAGTATTTGTTCAGCAACCCCATATATTAGCTCAATAAAGAATAATTTCAATCCTTGCTCAATATGAAATCTTGCGAATGGGGATTTTCTTGCCACAAAATATGATATAAAAACAAGAATACTGATATAAGATATTATACCATAAAATTTATTGTCAGAAATATCAGATTGATTATAATAAGTATTCTGAGAATTGCTGTTATAATAATCCTGATTTTGGTATTGATTTTCATTGTAGCTACCGTATGTGTTGTTATTATAGCTGTTCTTTGCAGGCTTATCAACTATTTCTCCGCAATTAGTACAGAAGGTAGCGTTGTCTGGTAAGTGAGTACCGCATTTTTTGCAATATGCCATATTTATTCTCCTTAGCTTTTTTGTTATGTGATTATTATAATTGCTGTTAAATATTTTGTCAATGCCCATTAAAGTTTATATTATCATTGCTCAGCTTTTTGGAGCTTTGGTGTAGGCAAGGTTGTTGTTTTTGAGGCTTTTAATGCTCTTATGTACATAATTACTGTGACAGCTATTGGCAATAAGCAAAACCATATACTTGATTTTTGCATTATTGCACTCAAAAAGCATACATATGCTACGCCGATATGATAAAATAACAGGGTACAGCCAAAAAATTTGGCTTTTTGGAGCATTTTTTCATCCTTATCTATTAAATAGCTTGTAAAAGCTGTTGTTGTTTGCCTGAGATTGTTTGTTGAAAAAATGGTTGAGCTTGCATATCCTGCGTCACTGCTGAACGAATTCCATTGAAAGGGCATTGTAAAAAGTATGGGTAAAAGTACATAATATTCCGCTGTAAAATTTACGAGTATTCCAACCGCAGTTACTGATATTGTATCAAGTGCTAAGCTAAGTATTTTAGGGTCTGTTTTGCAAAATCGGCTGTATATCGTATAAAATGCATTGCCTGCTACATATGCAATAAAAGAAAGAACTATGAAAAATAAGCCTACCTTATCATTTGTTACAATTTTACTTACTAAATGTATCAGATTTGCGGTTTGTGCATTTGCAAAAAGCTCATAGAAGTTATATATAGCATATCCGCCAAAATAGCCACCTATTGTGCTTGCCGAATAATGCAGATACATTTCCGTTTTCAGCTTTTTTTCATTATCCACCATACCCCTCCTTTATCAGATTTTCAACATTTTTTTGCAGATTTTTCAGAGTTTTTTATTCTTGTAATATTCTAATTGTAATTGCTTTTATTTCCAGATTTTTCTTCAGATATATATTGAATTGTAATTACATTTGCGTTACAATAATAGTGAGGTTATTGCTATGGAAAAAACAGCAACATTAAAATTAAGAGTAAATCCGGAAGTTAAGAGAAAAGCAGAAGAAGTTTTAAATGCTTTAGGTGTACCTATGTCAACCGCTATTGATATGTATTTGAAACAGATTTCATTAACAGGAGGAATACCATTTCCAATAACCTTGCCAACCCCGCCAAAGGAGATTAATGCTGACCTTATGACAAAGGACGAAATAATAGCCAAAATTAAGCAGGGTGTTGAGGATATTGAGAATGGAAGGACATATAACGGCGATATATTGAATAAAATAAAATAATTAAAACGAGCTGTGAAAAATAGAGTTTTTAAGACTTTATTTATTCACAGCTCTATTTATTTTGCTGTAATTGTTTAGTTAAATTTCTCCGCTTGCAATTTTTTTATTGAGTTCTTCTTTTCCTACTGCAAGCATTAGCTTTATTCTGTTTTCCTGATTTACTTTTGGTGCACCAGGGTCATAATCTATTGTTACAATGTTTGCATTCGGCATTATTTCTTTAATTCTGCGGACTGCACCTTTACCATTTATATGATTTGGCAGACAGCCAAATGGCTGTGTACATACTATGTTTTCATAGCCTGTTTCTGCAAGCTCCATCATTTCGGCTGTGAGTAACCAGCCTTCTCCCATTTTACTGCCGTAGCCGATTACACCCTTTACAAGCTCTTTTGTATGTGCATATTGATGTGGTGGCACAAAGTCATACTTCTTTGCTGCCTCAATCATCAATGCTTCAAGCTTTGTAAGGTAATTAAGCAACATCTGGCAAAGATTAAACTTAATCTTGTTACCACCAAACATTTTTATATCTTCAAGTCGGTTATCTACTTTAAATGAAGCAAAGCCCATTAAACCAGGCAGACATACCTCACAATCCTGCTCTGCAAGAAAATCCTCGAGTCCGTTGTTCGCCATTTTGGAGTATTTTACATATATTTCTCCAACAATTCCAACCTTAACCTTTGGAACCTTATTAAGCTCAATTTTAGAGAATGATTTTGTGATTTTATCAAGGGTTTCATCAACCTCTTCAAGTGTGTAGCCCTTGCCCTGTATGAGCATATTGGATATTTTGTCGCTCCACTCCTGCACAAGTGCCATACTTTCGCCCTTGTTTACCTCATATGGCTTTGTCTGGTTTGAGAGCAGCATCAACTGGTCGCCATACACAAGTCCGCCTACAAATCTTCTTATAAGTGGTATTGTCAATGAAAATCCGCTGTTTTTTTCCATTCCGAAGGAAAGGGAAATTACAGGTACAAATGCAAATCCTGCCTTTTTTAGTGCCTTTCTCAGCAGGTATATATAATTTGATGCTCTGCACCCTCCGCCTGTCTGCGTAATCAGCAATGCTGTTTTGTGAACATCATACTTTCCGCTTTGCAAAGCATGTATAAACTGACCAATAACAAGTAATGCAGGATAACAGGTATCATTATGAACATATTTCAAGCCTGTTTGTGCAATTTCAGGACCTGTTGTTTCAAGCAAATCTGACTTGTAGCCATAATATGTGAACACCTTCTGTAAAATTCTGAAGTGTATAGGTGCCATATTCGGCATAAGGATTGTATATTCCTTTTTCATCTGCTTTGTAAACATCAGCCTGCCTGTTTTTTTATCATATTTCAAATCAGCCATAACTCAAACCTTTCTTTCATCAATCATTGTCTATAGCTGCAAGCAAGCTGCGGACACGAATTTTTACTGCTCCAAGATTTGTTATTTCATCTATTTTAATCTGGGTATATATTTTGTTTTTGCTTTCAAGAATTTCTCTGACTTCATCTGTTGTAATTGCATCTACACCACAGCCGAATGATACAAGCTGTACAAGCTCCATATCCTTTCTTGTGGTTACATATTTTGCTGCTGCATAAAGTCTTGAATGATAGGTCCATTGATTTAATACATTGGTATTAAATCTTTCAACCCTCGGTGCAACTACATCTTCACTCACTATGGCAACATCAAAGCCTGATATAAGCTTGTCAATTCCATGGTTGATTTCAGGGTCAATATGATATGGACGACCTGACAGTACAAAGATTTTTTTGCCCTCTTTTTCTGCCTTTGCGATAATTTCATTACCCTTTTCAAGAACCTTCTGCTTATATGCTTCCTGCTCCTCATATGCCTTTTTAGATGCCATTCTGACCTCATTTAAGGTTAAATCAGGAAAATGCTGGGCAAGTCTTTCATATGCCTTCTGTGGAAAATCCTTTGGTCTATGTACGCCAAGATACTCTTTTATAAAGTGAATTTTGCGTATATCCTTCATATTATTGTTTATTACCTCAGGATAATATGCTACTACAGGACAGTTATAATGATTATCGCCTAAATGCTCATCAAAATTATATGATAAGCATGGATAGAAAATTGTTTCAACACCCTTGTCAATCAAGGTCTGTACATGACCATGCATAAGCTTTGCTGGGAAACATACGGTATCACTCGGAATTGTCTGCTGTCCTCTCTGGTAAAGCTTTCTGCTTGACAGCGGTGAATGTACAACTTCAAACTTTAACTCTGTGAAAAATCTGTACCAGAATGGGTACATTTCAAAAATGTTAAGTCCCATTGGCAGTCCAAGCTTGCCTCTATGTCCCTCTACAGGCTTATAGCTGTTAATAAGCTGTAGCTTGTAGGCATACATATTCATATCATTTGCAGGTGCTTTTTTGGTGATAGGTCTTTCACAACGGTTTCCTGCTATAAACTTTTTGCCACCGCCAAAGGAATTTACTGTTAGTCGGCAGTTGTTGTTGCACATACCGCAGTTTGTAACCTTGATTTCGTGAACAAATTCAGCAAGTGCCTTGCTGTCTGCAATCTTACTTTTGCCCTCGCCCTTTGACTTTTTCTGCGCATAAAGAGCCGCTCCGTATGCACCCATAAGTCCTGCAATATTCGGACGCACTACTTCTACGCCCATTTCCATTTCAAAGGCTCTTAATACGGCATTATTAAGGAAAGTACCACCCTGTACTACAACCTTTTTACCAAGCTCGTCAGGGCTGGATGCTCGAATAACCTTATATAATGCATTTTTTACAACACTCAGCGACAAGCCTGCTGAAATATCTTCAATAGTCGCTCCGTCCTTCTGTGCCTGCTTAACGCTTGAATTCATAAATACTGTACAGCGTGAGCCAAGGTCAACAGGACGCTTTGCAAAAAGTCCAAGCTTTGCAAAGTCTGCAATTTCATAACCAAGTGCATTTGCAAAGGTCTGCAAAAAGCTTCCGCAGCCTGAGGAGCAAGCCTCGTTAAGGAAGATATTATCAATAGCCCCATTGTGGATTTTAAAGCATTTGATGTCCTGACCGCCAATATCAATGATAAATTCAACATCAGGCATAAAATATTTAGCCGCAGTAAAATGTGCAATGGTTTCTACAATGCCATAATCTACATCAAATGCATTCTTTATAATATCCTCACCATAACCTGTTACGGCTGAGGATACAACATTCAAATCAGGATTTATACTGTAAACCTCTTCAAGAAAAGCCTTGATAATTTCAACAGGATTTCCTTTTGAGGGTAAATATTTAGAGTAGAGAAGCTCGCCTTCATTATTAAGTACAACACCCTTTACAGTTGTTGAACCAGCGTCCATTCCTATGTATGCTTTGCCCTTATAGCCTTTAAGCTCCTTCTGAACAACATCAGCCTTTGCGTGGCGTTCTGTAAATGCCTTGTAGTCGGCTTCACTCTCAAAAAGTGGAGAATTAAACGCAAAGTTTCCTGAGCCACGATAATTTTTAACTTCGCTTATAACCTTATCAAAGCTTATACTGCTCTCGGCACAAAGAGCCGCACCGCAGGCTACATAATAGAGCGAATTATCAGGACAAATACCCTTGGTATTAAGTGCCTTGTCAAAACAGTTTCTAAGCTCGCTCATAAATGTAAGAGGTCCGCCAAGATACACTACCTGACCTTCAATTTCTCTGCCCTGAGCAAGTCCTGCTATTGTCTGATTGACTACAGCGTTGAAAATACTTTCAGCAATATCTGCCTTTCTTGCACCCTGATTAAGGAGTGGCTGAATATCTGTCTTTGCAAAAACACCGCATCTTGATGCAATGGTGTATGTTTTTTCATACTGCTTTGCAAGCTCATCCATATCCTCAAGCTTAACATTGAGCAGAGTAGCCATCTGGTCAATAAAAGCACCTGTACCGCCTGCACAAGTACCATTCATACGAACCTCAAGACCATTGGACAGGAACAAAATTTTAGCATCTTCACCGCCAAGCTCAATTACAACATCTGTTCCCGGAATAAAGGTATTTGCGGCAACACGAGTTGCATAAACCTCCTGAACAAAGTCAATTCCGCAAGCCTCGGCAACACCCATACCTGCTGAACCAGACAAAGCAACGGCGGCATGGTCAACTCCCTTAACCTTGGAGCGAACTATACCGAGAATTTCTCCTATTTTGTCAGTAATCTGGGAATAATGGCGTTCATATGTGCTGAAAATCAGCTTATTGTCATCATCAAGCACAACACATTTTATAGTAGTTGAGCCAATATCAAGTCCTAATTTCAAAATTCTGCCTCCAAGCCTAAAGAAGATATAGAAGTATAAATAAATATTACGAAAATTATATTGCAGTACCGCAATATGATGTATATAACTATGTATAAACAAGTCTGCTATTAAAAGGCAGACTTATAAATTATATTCTTTATAATTATAGTATTAAATGTAGTTTTTTTAATTCTAAAATGCAATTAAAATTATTATTGTTATTTTATCATTAAAATATAGCAAAATCAATGTACAAATCAGTAAAGTTGTTTTTGTGGGATTAGTATTTATCGTTATTTGGTTATAATTTTTACATTATTTGTTATTGATTTTTTTAAATTTATATAATGAATGATTGTGTCGATTTCGATTTTTAGATTATATATAAATAAGGATGTATAAGCTGAGAACAACCTATACATCCTTACTTTTGTACTCTCATCATATTTTGTTTCAGAAAAACCTAATATGAATGTTATATTCTATTATAAACATTTTTTATATTTTATGCACAAGTAGTTTTTACATATTCTTCGATACCGTCTTTATATGTAACAATAAAATATGCTGTATCAGAATTTTTCCAATCACTATCAGAAATATGTAATTTATTCTTTTGCAAAGTAACAGTATAACATTCTGAAGCTAAATTGCACAAATTATTTGATTCAAATATAGTTTTACTTTTAGAAGCAATTCGGATTTTTATTGATTCAATATATTTTGATTTAATTTTACTATTCATTTTAGTCCAAGTAAATGTATTTGATTTAATAATGTTATTGGCACTTGCTTGTTGTAAATCAAATTTAAAATTATATTTCGTAAATTCTCAAAGTAACTTCCACAATGGAAAAACAGTAGAAATAACCTTAATAAATGGGTAGAAATAAGTTTGATAAAAGTAGAAAAATAGTCCCTAAAAGGCTT
>JAKSRB010000077.1 GCA_024403825.1 Ruminococcus sp.
AGCACTTATTATCACCGCACCACATAAGTCCTGCTTCTGTTTTACCCTGACCTGTAGGAGCCGTAACGATTATATCTTTATCATTATTTTCAAGGCAGAAATTCTGTAATTCATTGACTTTTATATTATTATCAAGCTTCCACCTGTCAAGACTTTTCATAAGAAAATCGTTTTTATATTCACAGGCAGTTAAACCTGCACTTGCACTATAATCGCACTTATGCAAAAATCCTTTCAATAAAGCTGCGTATGCTTTTTCCTTATCAGATATTTTTAATTTATTATCAAACAAATCATAAACTTCTTCTAATTCGTCATCAAAATCCTCATATATATCCTCATCATCAAAAAACTCTGACAAAAATTCTTGTATTTTATCATACTTTTCACTAAAACTTCTTGCAGGTGAATCATCATAATAATGATGATATAATACAGCAAAGCATACTGCACGATAATCTATACATTCGCTTTCATCAATAAAATATCCTGACAGAACATTATGAGGTATTTCATCATCACTTCTTCTGACATTATATCCGCTAATAATTTTGCTCATTCTGTCCTGAAAATCATTATTCATCTTACCGTAATCGTGATACTTACAGGCTACCAATAAATCATTATAAATATTTTTGTTATTGATATATCCCAAATTATTTAATAATTCAGCCTGATATATTAAGTCAGAAGTATGTTCCCATATAGTCTGTATTGGATTGGTTTTAGCTATATAATTCTTTAAAAATTCATCAAGTTTCATATCAAATTCCTTATGCTAAACAAACAAAATATGATTTATCCTCATTCTCGTCAAAATAGATACCGTCAACTTGTTTTTTTACTACTAATCTTTCTGAATAATAAACTGGGATACGATTAAATACACGCTTTCTATATCCACCTTTAATACTCTGAACATTATATTCTTTCGGTAATAGATATTTTGTACCATAATAGACCAGTTTATCTCTTACTCCCTCTAACTTGGCTTTTTTTCTATCCTCAAGCAAATCAAGCGGAATATACATACCAAATTCCTTATCACTTCTTTTTCTTATATCGCCACATGTAAGCTCCGTTTCAACACATTCGAGAACCTCAACAAAGTCCTCTCCCCTGCCTATAGCTGTAAGATTGCAAATATTATCAATAATATCCTGCATTGTTTTTTCATCACTTACTATATGTATTACCAGCTCAACATCACATAACAGCTCATAATACTTTGGTGCTTTTGTAAGTGTTCTGAAGTGGGATTTTGGTATTGTATATTTTACCTCTTCATATTTTTTATATGCAGATTCAATCCTTTTTACCTTATCTTGAAATGCTTTGATTTCTTCCTTGGTTGATTCAGGGTTTGCTTTTAATGCTTTCAGCTTATCCTTATACTTCTTGATAACATTTTTGTTTTTGCTAATGTGCTTTGCAAGCCTGTTTAAGTATCTGTATTCTTCAAGTAATTTTTGATTTTCTACATTAATTGTTATACCCTTGTCAAAGCTGTTGCCCTGTGCCTTTTGTGCCGTTGCCACCACCTGATATGCTGATGAAAGCATATCAGGATTTGACATTTTTACAAGAATACCTCTGTCATCCTGCAAGCTGTTTAGAAAGCAATCCTCTTTGAAAACACGCTTAATTAATGAGCCATATTTTCCTTGAATACTCAACTGCATTGGGTGATATTCTGTGTATCCACACGCCTTATGCAATGCTCCGATTACAGTTGAATAAGGTGGCAAAGGATAAGTCATTCTGCATTTTACGGTTTCTTCTCTTCTATAGTTCGCTGTTGCCTGCTTTAAATGAAGTCTTAATGCTTTCATTTGTCCGCCTCATTTCATTCTGAATAATATGCCTTTACCTGCTCACGAAGCTTTGCAAAAAACTGCGGAACACTCTCAGGAGATAACTCTTTTACAATTTCATCTTCATTTGCAAGCTCTCCGTTACGGAGCAATGCACAACTGAAATTATCATTTAATTTCTGCTTTACAGGTTCAATGATAAGCTTTCTGTCTGATACTGCAACGGCATTTTCAAACATATGTGTTTTGCGTGATGACAATCCGCCTGCAACAAATATTGGCTCTGCGTTGTCAAGATTTCCTTTTACAACAAGTGAAAGGTTTTCAACTGCATCAAGAATTGCAATTACACGACTAAGCTTTTCAGCATTGTCTGCCTCTGCGTGGAAATTCTCATCAATACCAACCTTTTCAAGGTCAATAGTAAGGCTGTAAATCTTCATTGACTTATCATATTCATACTGGTAAGGCATAAGTCCGCATTTTTCAGCATCCTTCTGAACATTCAAATCATTTGCCTTTGCAAAATTCTGAGCAAGATAAAGGTTATTATGAAATCTTGTATCATTCACAAACGGATTAACGGCTATTGCGTCAGTAAGATAAAAAGAGCTGTTACGAATATATGTAATATCCTTTGTTGACATATAACCGCCTTCAAGAGCCTTGCAGTTTGAGGCATTCAGATTTTCAGAAACAAGCTTCTGCATTGCACCGTCAATAGATGTCTGTAAATCGTCATAAAGACCTGCCTGCACACAAATTGCATTTTTCATACTTTCTCTGCTTCGTGTTGCATAAACCTTGCCGTTTTTATATACCTTCTGAACACTTGAAATGTTGCCAAGTCCCTCACCATAGTTACTTGTCATATTTGCGATTACTGTTAATGTTAAAGCATTGTTTTTCATATTATTATTCCTCCTGATTATTAGTCATTGTTATTTTTTCTTGTTGGGTCTTTTAATGAACTTGCAAAAGCCATAATAAGCTCTTTATTTTCCTCGGCATTTTCAAGGAAAGGATAGAAAAATGGATACTCAATATCCGTATATGACGAAAGACTGAGAATTACCTCTTTTACTCTGTCATAATCATGTGCAACCAAAGGTCCGATAATTTTCTGTGCATAAGAGTCAATCTTATTCTTTCTTTTTAATTCAATCAGTTTGTTTGCTGTTACATAACCGAGCTTTTTAGCAAGCTCTAAATCTTTACTAATTTCAGCCATTGTTTTACCTCCAAATAATCCTTTTGAATATTTCCAATTTACATTAATATCAATTAATGTATCTGTTCTGAATTTTACCGTAGTTTTATTTACCTTGTCCTCTTTTTTGTAGTACAGCTTGAGCATAAATAAAATCAAGTCATCAAGCAAAACATCATTCAGACAACGCTCATATACCTCCTGTTCAAGATTAAGCCAATAATCCTTTGAAATATTATATGAAAATCCCAAAGAATTTTCCCCAAGCTTTTGTAAGGCTTTAAGATTACTCAACCTTACAAATAAGGTTTCATAATACTCATCATCTCGGCTTTTGGTGACGATTTCCACATCATAATTTATAAAATCCGCTCCCTCCTTTAAAACCTTTAACAGCTTTAATCGAGAAGAGTCTTTGGAGTTATTTTCTGAAAGCTTTTCACTAAGATACTCATTGGTTTCACATAACATCTCTATGCTATAATTATTATTTATGAAAAATGTTTCATACAAATCGAAGTTTGAAAAGGCAAAAGGTATAAAATCAAATTCAGATATATCATTAGCCTCATAGCTTTCTTTTGAAAAGCAAAAACCAAGACTTCTTGATTTTCTGCCTTCATCAACTGTATAACCAACCAAACGGCAATGCGGATTATCTCCACTCAGCATCAAGTTTGTGTTACTGTAACAGCTATACATATTCTTGCCATAGCGGAAAATACTTTTGATTATCTCACTTCGATTATCATTTATTAAATTCAGAATTTCTTCAGAATTGTTTCCGTCAAATTTCAGCTTTTTGAAAACATTTTTTAATACAGTTTTAGATTTAATCAGGTCATTAACTTCCTTGATTTTATCTTCTCTCTTGTCCTCTTCAATATTTTCAAAATCATTAAGAATTGCTTCTATTCTCTTATGCGTCATATCCTTTTGAAAATAATATTCCGCAAAATCTAAATACTTTTCCTCACTAATATCTGATTGATTATAAAGCACACCATCAAATCCATTAACAGCTCCATTCGGAATTTCATCACAATCATTCAGATATTTGTAACTGAAATTATGATACTCCAGATACTTAACCAGACCAACTATTGATGCTGAATATCTCCATTCGGTCGGTTGTATCAAAGTATCATACATTTCACCTTGAATACCACTTATTTTCAATTTCAATCACCTCCTATTCACCGTCTGTCAACAGCTCAGCATAACCAAATCCAAAGGATTTGCGTGAACCAATTCCGCCTTTAAGCAAATAATTAATTACAGATTTATCTGCATTAATCACAAAATCTCCGATACTGCATTCGATAAAGCAACCATAATGTTTAACAACAGTTTTCTTTGCATTAATCGGAACTATAGAAAAATCATTTGCAAATTTTTCAGAAAATCCCTCAGCAATAAGCTGACGGCTGATAATTTCCGCAGATTTTTCTGCAAAATCTGCACTTGCCACCGAGTAATAGTAATCGCTGTTTGTTTCAGCATTATGTTCCCTAAGGCATAGCGGACTTCTCATTTTAATTAATACAGAATTACTCGTTACCTCAGTTTCAGCAAGCTTTGTAACACCGACCAATTTAAATCTATTGCCAAGCGGTGTATTAAAATACTTATTTTTGTTAGCAATAAATGCCGACATAAAAATAAATCCTGTCTGCACATCACTTGTAGAAAACAGTAATGAAATTTCATTTGAACCTAATGCAATTTCATCTTTTTCAAATTTAGGCTTAGTCAGTTTTACAGCAAATGTAAAATTTCTCCTTTCCGCTGATGCAAAATATTTATCAAAGTATTTTCCATCAGCAATACTTTCAATACAGCCTTTTAACACCGAGAGAAATACTCTCCTGTAATCAATAGGCAGTCGGTTGTTTTCAGTAATCAGTTTAAGTAAGACTTTCATTTTAACCTCCTTATTTGTATTCCTAATATTGTTTTTATTAGTTTAAACTTAGTATATACCTTGTTTCATAATTTGTCAATACATTTTTTGAATTTTTTCCAAATATTGTTTTAATATCCATTCACTTCACATTTACGCTTTAAAAATCACTTTATTTTTCAGGATTTATATGCTATAATTAAATAAATCTTTACCATACTGGAATTTAAATAATATCGTTTTTATTTAATTCATCGAATCTATCCAAATTGGAATACACTAAAAATTTTTTATCTAATTTTATAATATCATACCGAAAGTCCCATAAACAGGACTTTCAACTATTTATTTCAAAAAATTTTATTTTTTCTTTAGCAAAAATAAACAGCAACAAGGGTGTGTGAGCAAAATTATGTTCACACACCCTCGTTATTTTATTGCATTTTAAATTTTAAAGAACCAACACTATTTATCAAACTATTGCTTAATATATACTTATTTAATAAGTTTCTGCGATTATTCTTCTTATCTCTTCCTCAGCCTGTTCAACCTCATATAGAAATTCCCTTGATGATACTCTTAAAGCTCCGTTTCCTAAGATTATAAGCTGTTCAAGACTATCTGATGTTACTACTCTCACCCTGTTATTTTTTGCAAGAGTGTGTGATGTTCTCTCTATATATGTATCCGCCGTTTCTGCCTCTTTTGTATATACTATACTGATTCCATTCTCCGTTTCAACTTCTCTGCTATTTCCTTTTACTTTATATGCATCAAATACAACAATTAATTCGCATTTTTTAAAGCCTTGATAATTACAGAGTATATTTATCAGCACATTTCTTGCACCGTCAATATTTCCCTCTGCAAGCTCTTTTAGTCTATCCCAAGAAAATATTACATTATATCCGTCAACAAGCAAATAATCTTTGCCGTCATATTTTTTGGCTGTAATCGATTTTTGCTTTTTATTATCTACACTTTCAGTTAGCTTAAAATGCCCTTTCTGTGAATTTGCTGTTCGGCTCTTTACAGGTCCATAGGTTTGTTCAAAAATGCTCATAAGCTCTTTATCAAGCTCAAACAGATTATCCTTGTTTTTAATATCTTTTAAAACCCTTTTTCTGTTTTCATCTATATATGCATTTTTCGGAGCGGTCAGAACACTTGGCAAATGCATATGACTTTTAACCTTGTCCCATTTTACATTGTATCCAGCTCCATGCGAACAAAATACAGAATCGCAGGTATTATTAATATCTGCATCACAATCATATGCTTTACTACTGATTATTTCTTCGCTATTATGACAAGGCTCATATCCTTTAAAAATACAAGCAAGCCGTCCTTTTCCATGTGTATATTGTATTACCTCTCTTGAATAATTGTGCATTTCTGATACTGGTGCAGTACCTGTTATTATTGTCATTTCTCCGTCTGATTCCGGAGAATTAAAGCTTCCGCTCATATACTGAATATCCGAAATTGCCTTGCCTACATTTTCATTTGGAACTTCAAGCGTATATTCATAAATAGGTTCAAGTAATATGCTTTTAGCACTTCTTAGACCTTGTCTTACTGCCCTGTAGGTTGCCTGTCTGAAATCTCCGCCCTCAGTATGCTTCGGATGTGCCTTGCCTGATGCTAAGACTATTTCCATATCCGTTATCGGTGAGCCTGTAAGTACACCTATATGCGTTTTTTCATATAAATGGGTTAATATTAATCTTTGCCAGTTTTTATCAAGTGTATCTTCCTTACATTCCGTTTTGAATACAAGTCCGCTATCTCTCTTTCCTGGTTTTAGTAATAAATGTACTTCTGCATAATGTCGCAAAGGTTCAAAATGTCCGACACCCTCAACTGTTTCGGAAATTGTTTCTTTATATATTATATTTCCCTTGCCAAATGTAACTTCAAATCCAAATCTTTGCAAAATTA
This sequence comes from Ruminococcus sp., assembly GCA_024403825.1. Taxonomy (GTDB): domain Bacteria; phylum Bacillota; class Clostridia; order Oscillospirales; family Acutalibacteraceae; genus Ruminococcoides. The sequence goes on from JAKSRB010000077.1 coordinate 6,869, forward strand.
TTGATTGCAGAATTTCGAGTTGAATATCACCCATAAGCTTAATCTGAATTTCTCCAAGTCTTTCATTCCATTCAACCTTTAGCTGTGGGTCTTCCTCCTCAAGCAATTTCAGCTTTTCAAGTGCTGTATGAACATCAATATTATCAGGTAAATTTATTTTATATGTAAGCAACGGTTCAAGCATTGGTAAGCCTGAGTTTTTTTCATCTCCAAGACCATCTCCAGAATGTGCAAAGGTTATTCCTGTTAATGCACATACTGTTCCTGCCTCAGCCTCATCTATTGCCGTAAACCTTTCACCTGAGTAAATTCTTATCTGATTAATCTTTTCTGAGTTCTTATTAGCTGAGCTTTTTAGAATTTCTCTGACCTTTAATTTTCCGCCAGTAATTTTTATAAATGTAAGTCTTTGTCCCTTATCCTCTGATATTTTATAGACCTTTGCCGCAAAGCTGTCCTCATATTTTGGCATACAGGAAAATTTATACAGAGATTTCAAAAATTCATCAACACCGTTTAATCCTAAGGCTGAGCCAAAAAAACAAGGTATGATTTTTCGGCTTTTTACGGCATCTATTATATCCTGATTTTCAATACAGTTATTTTCATATTTTGCTAAAAGTTCATCATCACAAAGTGCTATGTTTTCGTAAAATTCTTCTGTATTTGTATCTGAAAAATCTATACATCCATCACTTAATTTTGCCTTTAATTGTGACATTACGGTGACTTTATCAGCACCATCCAAATCCATTTTATTTACAAAGATAAAGCAGGGAACATTGTACTTTGCTAATAGCTTCCATAAAGTCTTGGTATGGCTTTGCACTCCGTCAGTACCACTTATTACAAGTATTGCATAGTCAAGCACCTGCAATGTCCTTTCAGTTTCAGCAGAAAAATCCACATGACCTGGAGTGTCGATTAATGTAAACTCAGTATCATTGTAATTAAATACAGCCTGTTTTGAAAAAATTGTTATACCTCGTGAGCGTTCAAGCGAAAAGGTATCTAAAAATGAATTTTTGTTATCAACTCTCCCAAGCTTGCTTATTGTGCCTGTTTCATACAACAATGCCTCTGACAAAGTAGTTTTGCCTGAGTCAACATGTGCAAGTATTCCAACAACAATTTTCTTCATTTTCATCATCCTTAACATTTATCTTACAATTATTTTATCATACAGAATAAGCATATTCAACAATCTTTTTAAGTAAAAAACTGTGAAAAGCCGTATAAAACAGCCTTTCACAGTTAATTT
>JAKSRB010000078.1 GCA_024403825.1 Ruminococcus sp.
GTAGGCAGGAAGATATAGTAATCGGAAGTCCGATAAGCGGAAGAACGCATAAGGACACCGAAAAAATGCTCGGAATGTTTGTAAATACACTTGCAATGAGAGGAAAGCCAGAGGGCGATAAGAAATACTCAGATTTCCTTGAAGAGGTAAAGGCAAGTTGTCTGAAAGCATATGAAAACCAAGAATATCCTTTTGAGGAACTCGTAGAAAATGTAGATGTAAACAGAGATATGTCAAGAAATCCGTTGTTTGATGCATTCCTTGTATTGCAGAATAACGAACAGATTGAAAGGGGAGTATCAGAAACTGAGATTTCAGAGCTTGATGAGGAAAGCGTAATATCTAAATTTGATATTGAGATAAGCATTGCTCCATATAAGGACAGCTATGTAATTGTATTAGGATATTGCTCTGACCTGTATAAGAGAGATACAGCCAAGAGGATGCTGGAGCATTATGAAGTATTATTAGAGAAGCTTACAATTTCATCAGAGTTAAAAATTAATGAAGTTGAAATGATTACTGAGAAGGAAAGAGATATTGTATGCAAGGACTTTAATGATACATATGTTGATTACCCTAACAACATAACAATGCTTGATATGTTTGAAAATCAGGTTGAAAAAAGCCCTGAAAAGGTTGCTGTTGTTTATGAAGATGACAGTATAACATATGCCGAATTAAATCATAAAGCAGATATTCTTGCTAAAAAGCTTATGGAGTATGATGTAAAGCCTGATACATTTGTCGCTGTTTTTTCTGAACGAGGCATAAATATGATTGTTGGAATAATTGGTGCTATGAAATCAGGTGGTGCATATATTCCGATTAATCCTGCAACTCCTAATGACAGAATTCAATATATGCTTAAAGATAGTAAACCAAAGGTATTGCTTACTTATAAAACACATATTGAAACAGACATACCTGTACTTGATTTATCTGAAATGGATAAATGGGATATTGATGAAGCATTGCAGATTGAACCTCCAAAACCAGAAAATCTTATGTATTGCATTTATACATCTGGAACAACAGGTAATCCTAAGGCAGTAATGGTTGAACATAGAAATGTTGTATCAGATACTTACCAGTGTATGAACAAATTTTCTTACACTGAAAATACGGTTTCATTACAGCAGGCATCCTTTGCATTTGATATGTTTGTTGAGGAATTTTATCCTGCTGTATGTCGTGGTGGAAAGGTTGTAATTGCCCCTGTAGATATGGTTCCTGATGTTGAAAGACTTTGCAAGTATATAGATAAAAATAAGGTAACACTTATTAATATATCCCCATTGCTTATAAGCGAAATTAATAAAGGATATATACTTGATTCAGTTGAAATATATATTATAGGCACAGACAAATTAAAATATGAATACATTAATAATATTTTAAAAACTGATACAGCAGTATGGAATGCATATGGACCTACTGAAACTACTGTTATTGAAACTGCATTTTTAATTAAAGCATATGGAAAGGATAGTCCTGTAAACAATGACTATTTAACAATACCAATCGGTAAGCCTATAGATAATAGTGCCGTATATATTATGAATGGCAAAGAGCTATGTGGTATAGGAATTCCTGGAGAGCTTTGTATAACTGGTTTGGGTGTTGTACGAGGCTATATGAACAATCCGGAGCTTACAGCTGAGAAATTTGTAGATAATCCATTCGGTGAGGGAAAAATGTATAGAACAGGTGACCTTGCAAAATGGTTGCCTGATGGAAACATTGATTTTATGGGTAGAATTGATGACCAGATTAAAATCAGAGGTTTCAGAGTTGAGCTTGGCGAAATTGAACACAGAATCAGGGAAATTTCAGGTATTGATGATTGTGCAATACTTGCTCGTCCTGATAAATCAGGCGAAAAAGCAATTTATGCATATTATACAGCAAATCGTGAAATCAGTATTTCAGAAATAAGGAGCAAGCTTGGAGAAACTTTGCCTGAATATATGATACCTCCTTATATTATGCAAATTGAGGCAATGCCTGTGAATAGAAATGGTAAACTTGACAGAAAAGCATTGCCGGACATTGTGTCAATGACTACAAAAGAATATATTGAACCAAGAACAGATGTTGAAAAGACCGTATGTAAGGCATTTTCTGAAATTCTTGGAATTGATAAAATAGGTGTTGATGACAGCTTCTTTGAGCTTGGTGGTGACTCTATCAAAGCAATAAGAATTATTTCAAAACTTAGAGATGCAGGTTATACAGTAACCGTAAAGGATATTATGGGCGGTAAAACTGTTGAAAAAATCGCTGCATTTGCAATATCAAATTCCGGAGCACAAATGTATGAGCAGGGAGAGATAACTGGTAAGATTGAAAATACCCCTATTATCAATTCATTTATTAGTGGTAATTATCCTAAGGCAAATCATTATAATCAAGCTATGATGTTTAATGTGAGCAATATTGATAACAGCATTATTTATCAGGCAATAACAGAGCTGGTAAAGCATCATGATATTCTCAGAGCTGTATTCAGAAATTCTGAGCTTGAAATACTTTCTTTTGATGAAAGTAGAAAAATAGATTTTTATGAGTTCGATTATAACGGATATGAAAATGTATATGATATGATTGAACAAAAGTGTACAGAGATACAGAGCAGTATTGATTTAGAAAACGGATTGCTTATGAAAGCAGCAGTATTTAAAATCAATGACGAAAAAATTATGATGATATGTATTCATCATCTTGCAGTAGATGCTGTATCATGGCATATAATCTCAGAGGATTTTGAAACGGCTGTTAAACAGCTTGAAAATGGTCAAGCAGTTAAGCTTACTGATAAGACAGCATCGTTTATTGAATGGAGTAAACGACTTAAGGAGTACGGAGAAAATCTGCCTAAATCTGAAAAAACTTATTGGAATAAGATGTTACCGGCATTAAGTAAGGGACATTTGATGAGTAATGATATTTCAGATGATAACAAAACTGTTGAATGTTTGATAGAATTATCAGAAGATGTAACAGATAAATTACTTAATAATTCTGCAAATGTTTCAAATGCTAAAATAGATGAAGTTCTTTTGAGTAGTCTTGCAATGGCAGTAAAAAATCTTACTGGGCAAAGTGAGATTACAATATCCCTTGAGGGACATGGAAGAGAAGATCTAGTCAGATTATCGATAGACAGAACGGTTGGCTGGTTTACCTGCATTTACCCTGTAGTACTTGAGTGTACTGATAGCATTAAGGAAAATATCATTAATACAAAAGAAACAATGAGAGGTGTTGAAACTCACCGACTTAGCTATGCATATTCAAGGGATACAGGAGATGATTTTGCAGGTGATATTTGCTTTAATTACCTTAGCGAATTCAACACAGATAAAGAAAGTCTGACAGATAAATATTCATCAGGTGTATCTATTGCAGATGAAAACAATGTAGGTAAAGAAATAAATATTGACGGCGGAATCCTGGACGGAAAACTGATGTTTGGTATTACCTGTACAAGATTTACTAAAGAGTTTATTACAGCACTTGCATATGAATTTAAAAAAGCAATAGTTGATGTAGCTGAGTATTGTTCGGCTAACCCAACAGACGAAAAAACTGCAAGTGATTATGGCGTTTACGATATGTCTGTAAAAGAATTTAGGTTATTGCAATCAACTCTTGAAGGAAAAATTGACAAAATTTATGGACTTACCCCACTGCAGGAGGGTATGCTATTTTATAATCTTCAGAGTGAGGAAACAACAAGCTATGTGTTACAGGAAGTATTCAAGGTTGGTATGGCAATGAATACTGATAATATCAAAAATGCATTAGCTTTATTAAGTTACCGTTATGAAGTTCTTAAAACTGCATTTATTAGCAGTAATATTGTAAATCCGAAGCAGGTTATTTATAGTGAAAGAGTTCCTGAGTTTGAATGTATAGATGCGGATATTTTTGAAACAGAAGATATTATTCATAATGATTTAATCAGGGGCTTCAATCTGGAAAAAGATACATTGCTTAGAGTTAAGCTTATTCGTTTGGGCGAAAATGAATGTAAAATAATATGGACAATGCATCATATTATTACTGATGGCTGGTGTTTGCAGTTACTGTTTAACAGATTTATGGAGTATTATGTAAGTCTGGAAAAATTCACATTTGAAGAGCTTACACATAATATTGAAAACGAAAAGAATGAACAAGGCGAATATAGTGATTATATTCACTGGCTTGAAAAACAGGATTCTGAAAAAGCAGTTAAGTATTGGAAGAATTTGCTTTCAGGTTATGAAAATACTGCTGAAGTAAAGCCTATGATGATTCCTGAGCCTTGTGAAAGCCAGATGAATCAGATTGTACTCAGTATGAAATCTGAGGTTACAGACAAGCTCATAAAGGTGGCAGAAGTTAATGACACTACAATCAGTACAGTTGTTGAAACTGCCTGCGGTATTATGTTGCATAGATATATCGGAAGTAATGATGCTGTGTTTGGAAAGGTAGTTTCTGGTCGTAATGCCACAATTAGTGGTATTGACGATATAGTTGGATTATTTATTAACACAATTCCTGTAAGAGTTAATGCAGAAGACGGAGTTACAGTTGCAGAACTTCTTAAAAAACAGCAGAAACAGAGTAACGCAAGTTCAGACTATGATTATTGTTCGTTGGCAGATATACAAGGACTTACACAGCAGGGGTCAGAACTCATTAAGGTTTTATATGTTTTTGAGAATTATAACTCAGGCTTGAATACAGTAAGTGATGATAATGAGCTCAAAAACTCTATTTCGGCTGAAACTGCCAGAGAGCAAACAACATATCCAATATCAATTTCAGGATATATTGAAGATGGACATCTTAGCATTTCTGTTATGTATAATCCGAATGAGTATTGCAAAAATGAAATAGATATTATGCTTGGTCATCTTGAAAGAATTTGTGAGGATATTGCAGATAATTCAGATAAAGAGGTAAGCAAGCTTGAATCAATAACAGAGAATGAAAAAGAATTGATATTCGGAAGCTTCAATGATACTGCAACAGATTATAATAAGAAAAAAACTGTTGTAGATTTGTTTGAAGAACAGGTCTTGAAAACTCCTGACAAGACAGCAGTTGTAATTGAAAATGAAAGTATTAAATTCAAGGAGCTTAACCAAAAGGCGGATGCTCTGGCAGATAAACTAAGACAACTTGACATCCATAATGATGATTTTGTTACAGTAATTGCAGAACGCAGTATTGAGATGATAATTGCAATTATCGGTGTAATTAAGGCAGGTGCGGCTTATATACCTGTTAATGTCAATACACCTGATAAAAGAATTCAGTATATGCTGAAAGACAGTGCATCAAAAGCAGTTATTGTGTATAAAGCAGAAATTAAAACAAGCTTGCCGGTAATAGATTTATCGGAGTTTGATTTTACTGCTTCAGAATTGACAGTTATAGGAGAAAAAGCTGGAACAAGCAATCTTATGTATTGTATTTATACATCAGGTACAACAGGTATGCCGAAAGCCGTAATGGTTGAGCATAGGAATGTAGTGGCTGATATTGCACAGTTTACAAGAAGATACAGAATAGGTTCAAATGTTAAGTCTTTGCAACAGGCGTCATTTGCATTTGATATGTTTGTTGAGGAGTTTTATCCTGCAATTTGTAATGGTGGTACAGTATATATTGCACCTGCTGATATGGTTCCTGATGTTGAAAGACTTTGTGATTATATCAATAGTAATGAAATAAATCTTATACACGTTTCTCCATTGCTCATAAATGAAATAAACAGACTTAATATATTGGCTTCTGTTGAAACATTCATTGTCGGAAGTGACAAATTAAAGCTTGATTATATCAGTAATATTTTAAAAAGCGATGCAGAAGTATGGAATGCTTATGGTCCTACAGAAACAACTGTAGTTGAAACTTCATTCTTGATTAAGGCAAGGGGTAAGGATAGTAAAGTTAATGATAATTATACATCTGCTCCTATCGGAACTCCTGTAGATAACAGCTCTGTATATATACTTAATGGAACACAGTTATGTGGAATTGGTATTCCTGGTGAATTGTGTATCTCTGGTGACGGTGTAGTAAGAGGTTATCTGAATATGCCAGAGCTTACCACAGAAAAATTTGTGGATAATCCGTTTGGTGAAGGTAAAATGTACCGAAGCGGTGATCTTGCAAAGTGGCTGCCTGATGGTAATATTTGCTTCATCGGAAGAATTGATGACCAGGTAAAAATAAGAGGCTACAGAATAGAGCTACAGGAAATTGAAAAGCACTTCAAAAAGATTAATGGTATTGTTGATGCAACTGTAATTGCAAGAGAAGAAAGTGACGGAGAAAAGAGCTTATATGCATATTATGTTGCTGAATTTGAGGTTGCCGAAGCATTAGTAGCTCAAGAGCTTGCTAAATATGTTCCGTCATATATGATACCCCCTTATATGATGCAGATTGAAACTATGCCAATGAACAAAAATGGTAAGCTTGACAGAAAAGCATTGCCTGAAATTAATTCTCGCACTGAAAAAGATTATATTGAACCGAGAAATGACACAGAAAAAATTATTTGTAATATTTTTGCTGAGATTTTGGGAGTTGAAAAGGTTGGTGCAACTGACAATTTCTTTGATTTGGGTGGTCATTCTCTGAGAGCTACAAGACTTGTAAACAGCTTGCAGGTTGAAACAGGTGTAAGAATTGCATTAAAAGATGTATTTGAAAAGCCAACTGTTGAACAGCTCGCAGATATTATTGAGAACAAGGATAGTAATTCTGATTATATTCCAATTCCAAAGGCAGAGGAAAAAGAGTATTATCCAATGTCATCATCACAGAGGAGAACTTACTTAATTCAGCAGATGCAGCCAGGTTCAGTAACCTACAATATGCCGAACAATATTAAGTTAAGCGGTAGAGTTGAGCCTGAATTTGTAAAATCTATTTTACAACAGATGATTCAGCGTCATGAAATCCTTAGAACAGAGTTCCTTATGATTGATGGCGAGCCTGTTCAAAAAATTCTTGAAAGCAAAGAGGCTGATTTTGAATATATCAAAAATTCTGATAAGTCTGATGAAGCACTTGTAGAAGAATTTGTAAAGCCATTTAACCTTGAAAAAGCTGAGCTTATAAGAATTGGTTTTGTGGAAAGAACAGATTATTGCCTGATTATTGTAGATATGCATCATATTGTCGGTGACGGTATGAGTATGAATACTTTTATTCAGGAGTTTACAACGCTATATAATGGCGGAACACTTGAGCCACTCACACATCAGTTCAAGGATTACAGCGAATGGATGAGAAACAGGGACTTAAGCGGACAGCAGGATTATTGGCTCAATGAATTCAGTGGTGAAATTCCTATACTGGATATGCCACTTGATTATGCAAGACCTCAGGAACAAAGCTATGTAGGTGAAATGATACATTGCGATACTGGAAATGCACTTAGCCAAAAAATCAAAAATCTTGCGACCTCAACAGGTGCTACAGAATATATGATATTCCTTGCAGCGGCTATGGTTACTTTAAGTAAATACAGCAGACAGGAAGATATAGTAATCGGAAGCCCGATAAGCGGAAGAACGCATAAGGATACCGAAAATATGCTCGGAATGTTTGTCAATACCCTTGCAATGAGAGGAAAGCCTGAGGGTGAGAAGAAATTTAGTGATTTCTTAGCCGAAATAAAATCGAAGTGCCTAAAAGCATATGAAAATCAGGAATATCCATTTGAGGAGCTTGTTGAAAATGTAAATGTCAATCGTGACCTTTCAAGAAATCCGATATTTGATGTAATGCTTGCATTACAGAATAATGAAAATGAGGATATTAACTTAAAAGACTCAGATTTATCAACTGTTGAATATCAAAGCTCTGTATCAAAGTTTGACCTTACATTCAATATTGAGCAGGATAAGGATAATTTCACAATAATATTGGAATATTGTACAGCACTCTTTAAGCGTGAAAGTTCAAAGCTATTGTTAAAGCATTATCTCGAAGTATTAAATAATGTTACTTCAAATCCAGATGCTAAGATAAGTGAAATATCAATGCTTACAGCAGAGGAAGAAGAGAAGGTAACAGAAG
>JAKSRB010000079.1 GCA_024403825.1 Ruminococcus sp.
ACATTCTGAATTCAATCCTTTCCTCAGCAACCAATTTGAAATTAATTGATAAATTATCTGATGAAATAAGATATCAAATTATAATTGATAATCCTGATGATGAGGGAATAGGTGAAATAAGAGTAAAAACCCGAGGAATAATGAATGGTTATTTCAGAAGTGAGAAGTTAACCAAGGAGGCCTTTGATTCAGAGGGATATTTTAAAACAGGCGATAACGGATTTATTGATGAAAACAATATTTTGCATATAACGGGAAGAATAAAGGAAAGTGTTGTATTAAGCAGTGGTAAAAAGGTTTCACCTGCTGATGTAGATAATTACTATCAAAATGTATGTAAGAATATAAATATAGCTTCCTGTGGTATTCCTGATAAAAGTGGAATGTATGATGAATTATATATGTTTATTGAAACAAATGGACAGAATAAGAAGACTTTAGAAGAGGCAGAAAAAAGTATTAATAAACTATCATTGACACAGAACAATGTTTTTAAGCTATCAAAAATTGTATATATAGATACAATTCCAAAAACATCAATTGGTAAGGTAAAAAGATTTCTTCTTCAGGAATCTGTTAAGCAGAATCATATAAGCCATATAGAAAACAAATCTGATGATGCAAATAATAAAGCTGATAACATTGATAGTGTAAGAGAGTTTGTGTATAATTCTATTGAAAAAATTACTAATCATAAGGTAGATAGAAATGATAATCTTAATCTGATAGAGGATTTGGGTGTGAAATCCTTAGATGTTTTTAGTTTATATAATGAAATTGAAAAAACATATCATATTAATATAGCAGAAATTTCTTCAGATATAAAAACCATAGGAGATATAATAAATACCATTGAAAATAGTGATGTTTCAACAAAAATCGTTCGGAAAAATCGCATAAATCTAAATGATTAGCCAATGAAAAAATCAAAGTTGAGTTTGATTGTATTGAAAACATTGATGGGTATGTGCAGATGTATTTATAATTTTGATGTTACAGGAAAAGAAAAGCTTAGTAAAAAGGAGCAATATATATTTTGTCCAAATCACGAAAGTCATATAGATGGGTTATATTTATGGACAGCTTTAAGAGATTTTGATTTATCAAAAATAAGCTGTTTAGCAAAGCAGGAGCTAACGGAAACAGCGTTATCAAGGCAGGCATTAAAAATGTTGGGAGGTATTCCTATTGACCGTACAGGCAATTCTGCTCCAGCAATGAAAAGAGCGGTAAAAGTAATTACTGAGAAAGGCGGATTATTTTATCTGCATCCAGAGGGAACACGAACACGAAATGGCGAGATGGGAGAATTTAAAAATGGTGCGGCAATGCTTTCTATTGAAACAGGTGTTAAGATTGTTCCTGTATATATAAATGGTGCATGTGAAATTTATCACGCAGGCACAAAGCTTCCTAAGCTTTTTAATTGGAAAAAGTTTAAGAAGTATGATATAAGCGTTGATTTTGGTAAGCCAATATTAATAGAAGGTAAAAATGAAAAGGATATTACTAATGAAATCAAAAATCAGATTATTGCAATGAAAAATCATAGGAGAAAAAATAATGAGAATAGGGATTGATGTTGACGGAGTATTAACAGATGTTTATGATTTTTATAAAACTTGTGGAGCAAAGTGTTTTAATAGAAAGCCTGATAATCTGAACGCATATACTATAGATACAATGTTTAATATTACAAAAAATGAAAAAACAAGGTTTGGTATAAAATACTTTTTAGGATATTATTGCAGTAAATGGGAGCCAAGAGAAAGTGCAGCTGATGTAATTCAGAAATTGTCAGGAGAAAATCACGAAGTTTATATAATAACGGCAAGAATGTTCTCCTGTGACAATAATCCTTTAGGTTGGTATAGTAAATATATGTTACTGAATTGGCTAAAAAAGAATAATATCAGATACAATGAGATTATATTTTGTCCTGAAAAAAATGTATCAGAAAATAAACTTAGTATTTGCAAAAGCAAAAACATAGATATAATGATTGAAGATAATGTAGATACTACTGCGTTATTGTCTGAAAATAATATTAAAGTATTTTTGTTTGATGCTCCATACAATAAAAATATTTTAGGTAATAATATTTTCAGAATCGACAAATGGGATAATATATTAAATAAAATATTGTCTTAATATTATAGTTATAAAAATTAAGAACATATTTTACAACCTTTAGCAAAGTGTTGGTAAATATGCTCTTATTTTTATTTTATTAAGGTTTATTGGTTATTCAATATCTTCTGGCAGAGTATTCTGTGTCTGAACATTTTTCAGCTTTCTTTGAATTGCTCTGGTTCGTGTTGTTACAAGCTTTTCAAGGTCATTTTGTGCCATTTCAAGCCTTTTCTGTGTTTTTTCAAGTGCCTCTCCAAAGGTATCAAATTCTTTTTTTACTCCACTGAGTACCTCCCATACCTCGGCACTTCTTTTTTGAACAGCTAAGGTTTTAAATCCCATTTGCAATGAATTTAACAAGGCTGCCATTGTGCTTGGTCCTGCAATATTTATCTTGTAATCTCGTTGAAGTGTTTCTACAAGTCCTCTGTTTACTACTTCACTATACAATCCCTCAAATGGTAAAAACATTATTGCAAATTCTGTTGTGTTTGGAGGGTCAATATATTTATCTCTTATATCTTTTGCCTCACTTTTTATGGTTGTTATTAGCTGTTTTACTGCAATATCAATCTTTTGTCTGTCACCCTCGTCAATGGCATCTCGTAGTGCTGAGTAGGTTGTTGACGGAAATTTTGAATCTATTGGCAAATATATGAAGCTGTCATCCTCAGCAGGCAGTTTTACTGCAAATTCTACATAATTTCTTGAACCTTTTTTTGTGATGACATTTGTTTCATATTGCTCAGGTGAGAGAATTTCTGTAAGAATTGCCCCAAGCTGAATTTCTCCAAGTATTCCGTTTGTCTTTACATTTGATAATACCTTTTTTAAATCGCCAACTCCGTCAGCGACATTTTTCATTTCTCCAAGTCCCTTATAGACCTCTTCAAGTCGCTGGCTTACAAGTGCAAATGAATTGTTCATTTTTTCTTCAAGTGTTTTCTGTAGCTTTTCATCTACAGTTACTCTCATCTTTTCAAGCTGTTTGTTGTTGTCGTCCTGCATCTGAATAAGGCTTGTATGTACAGTTTTTCTGATGTTTTCAAGCTCCTGTCTGTTTTCCACCGAAAAAGTCTGCAAGCGGTTTTCAAGCTGTGTAAATTTTTCTGTCTGGCTCTGAGAAAAATTTCTCTGACTTTCACTCAGCATTTTTCCCATATTGTTAATTGAAGACTGTGTCTGTACATTTAGCTCCTGCCTTAACAGGCTTTGCTGTTCTGTAAGCTCTTTGCGTACAGAGTTTGTAATCTGATTTATATTTTCTAAATCAGAATTATTCTTGCTGTTATCATTATTCTTTTTTATTGTCAACAAGCTGATTATTGAAATAATCAGGGTTGATATGCAAAGCAATATGATTAAAATATCCCAAATCTGCATAAAATCACCTCAATTTTTTGATATTGAAATTATATCATTGAAGTGATTTTATGTCAAATATTAAAGTTGAATTTTATAAAAATTTAAGAGTATTTTTCATTAACTTAAGTCAGCAAAATACGGTTTCTACCTTTTTAGAACATTCCTCAGGTGAATAAAGAAATCTGTCAAGATGTTTTTTATTACAGAAATATTCTGGTTGCTGTGGGTTATATTTATAATCAAAGGTATCAATTATAATCAGCTTTATTTTCATTTTTTCAGGTATTATGCTTTTTATGTAAACACTTGCCTGCTGTCCTGCTTTGATACCATCACGACTTTCTGCAAGCCCTGCAAGGTTTGGTGCAAGCTCTACAAATGCTCCGTAATTCTCAACACTTCTGACTATACCTGCTACTGTTTCTCCTGCTGAAAAGCTTTTTACATTTTCTTCCCAAGTTCCAAGCAGTTCCTTATGACTAAGACTTATTCTGCCGTTTTCAATGGATTTTATTACGGCTTTTATGTCCATTCCGACAGTAAATCTTTCTCTTGGATGTTCTATTCTCGAAACTGAAATTGTATCTATAGGCATCAATGCTACAATTCCACACCCTATATCTGCAAATGCTCCGAAATTTTCAAGGTGCGTTATTTTCGCATTTACAATATCACCGCATTGTAGTTTTGAAACATAGTTTTCAATACATTGTTTTTGTGCCTGCTCTCTTGATAGTATTGCATATTGTTCGCCTTTTTCATTTGTACGAATATCGGTAACTACAAAGCATACAGGTCGGTTTACTCTGGAAATTACGGCAATATCTCTCACTGAGCCGTCACGAATACCTATTGCACCTTCTTCTCGTGGAATAATACCCTTGATTTCTCCCAAATCTACAATAAGATTATGTCTTGAATCGCATATAGTGGCTCTTGCTTCAAGTATTTTTGAATCCCTTTTCGCCTCATAAAGCTGTTGTATGGAATGTAAGATATTTATATTTTCCTGATTAGAAATAAGTTTTCCCTCGGGCAAATATTCTGACATTTTAAGACCTCCGTTGTATTATGAGCATTTGCTCTGAATATTATTGGTTACAGATAAGCATATGAATTTATTCTCCGACTTATGCATTTTTATTGCTGTAATTATGCTTAAAGACTTAGGTTATCATAATAGTGATACTTTATTGTCGCATATTTTAAAATAATTATATGATAATAAAAGAGAAATAACATTATCACAGAGTAAAAGACACTTTGATACTGATTATATAGTATAACCTAAAAAATGTTACTCAAATACAATTTTTTGTAGAAATTTGCAATATTTTGTGGTAATATTATTCTGTAGTTTGTTTTCAAAAAAATAATTGCTATTGCAAATTACAGAAAGGAATTTAATTATGAAACGAAAAACCAAAAAATCTTTATCAGCGGTTTTAGCTTTTGTGATAGTTCTTGTTATGATGCTGTCTGCTATACCTGTTTTTTCTGCCACTGAATCCCTGACCTATAGCTTTGCTAAAAATCAGGCTGGCTATGCCGAAGGTTCAATTAGTCTTACAGCATCTTCAGGCACTTACAAATTATTCTGGGCAGATAATAATTCGGCTTTGGAGAACTATTCTCAAATAGCTTCACTTACCTTTTCTTCAACCTCAACTAAAACTATTCAGATGCCTGCTTATACAGCTATTCCTGCCGAGGCGAAAAAAGTTATTGCGGTTAAATCAGGAGAAACAGAACATACTATATATTTCATTAATAATGTAGGTTGGAGTACAGTATATTGCCATGCTTATGTTAAAAATAATACTTCTGTCAGAAATGCCGCTTGGCCTGGAATAAAAATGGACTATGTTGGTAAAAATTCTGACGGTTACGGTGTTTATTCAATCTCCTTAAATTCAGTTTATGATGAAATGCAGTTTGATAATGGTTCAAGCGGAAATAAAAATCAGACTGTTGATATTACAATCGGAACTAAGAATGCCTACATTATTAGCGACCCGTCATCAGGTGGCAAATATAATTCTACAAACTTTACCTATGGAACCGAAAATAATAGCACAAGTAATGAAAATACCGTTGCAGAGGCAAGTGCAGTTTTTGATATTCCAAAAAGCCGTCTTATGAGTAATCAAAAATTATATTCCTTTGCAAGCTATAGTGATATTCAGATTGATAATGAAAATCGTGCATATCCATACAGCGTTTCAAATTTTGCAAAGGCACTTGAAATTGCAAATGATAATAATACTGATTTTATCATTACATCAGGAGATAATGTAAACAGCCAGTATCTTTCACATCAGAAGCTTGAATGGAACACATATCTTAAAACTCTTGCAAATTCAAATTATTGCAATCCTGTATATGAGGCTATTGGTAATCACGAGCTGTGGCCTTTTGATGATTCTGGTTATCGTGACAGGTCATCAATTCGACTTTTTCAGACTCAGTCAGGTCTTGACAGCAACCTTACAACAGTAAACAGCGAAAAAAGCTATTATGAGGTAACTATGAATGGTGACCATTTTATATTTATGGCACTTGAGGGAAGTTTTCATCCGTCTGATAGTTTATCAGCTTGTTCAATTGAAGAATTTTCAGATGAGCAGTTAAACTGGTTGAAGGGACTTCTTAGAAAATATAGTGGTGATGGTCATAATATTTTTGTAATTGAACATTCACTTTTTAATTCATATGGTGCAGGGGATAGGATTACAATTCCGTATTATTCAGGCTCACTCAACGATTCAAGAAAATCAACGCAGGCTTTAAAGGCAATTTTTCAGCAGTATAAGGATATAATTTTTATTTCCGGACATACACATATTGAGCTTGCACAGCAGTACAATTATTCCGATAATAATGGCACTTCATGTCAGATGATACACAACAGTTCAATCGGTGGTTCAAGAAATATAGTAAATAAGGGACTGGATTACATTTATTCTCAGAACGAAACAGAGGGATATATTGTAGATGTATATGCTGACAGAATGATATTCAAAGGCACAAACATCAACAGCGGAGTATTCATTCCAAATTGCACATATATGGTAAAAACCTCAGCATCAGTACTTGGAATAGAGCCTGTAATTGAAACACAGCCACTTATAGGTGATGTTGATAACAGTGGAACAATAACTGTAGAGGATACAACCGCTATTCAAAAATATATTGTAGGAATTATAGATGAAAGTGAAATCAATCTTGAAATTGCAGATTGCGATATTGACGGACATATTTCAATAAAGGATGCAACCGCTGTACAAATGTATGTAGTGGGATTTTACTCTGAATTGCCACCTGTAAAGGATGAGAATGTAAGCTGTAGTGGATTGCTTTCAATGGTAAAGGCTGAGCTTGATTCATCATATAAGTATGCATCATATAATCAGTATATGGAAATGAAAAAGCAATACACAAAGCTAAAGGGAGCAAATGTATGCACAGAGTCCGAATATAATAAATTAGAAAAAGCATATATGGAATATTTAGCATTAACAGGCTCATATGTGCTGACAACTACAGCACCAATTACAACAGCTCTAATAGTAACAAATCCAACTACAACACCGATAACTGAGCCATCAAGTGCAATTACGGTATATTTTGAAAATACCCCAAACTGGTCAACTGTATATGCTTATACTTGGAAAGGAAGCGATCATAATGCAAGTTGGCCTGGTATAGCAATGAGCTATTGCGGAAAAAGTAAGAGTGGCAATAGTGTGTATAAATATACCTTTGATTTTGAAACATATCACAAGATAATATTTAGCAATGGTTCAACACAAACGGTTGATATACCGCTTGACGGAACAAACAATGTTGCATTCAGACTTTCATCAATGAACAACGGAAAGTATGAAGTAACGGTAACTGACATTTCAAATATTATGTAAGATAAATTGACATAGTCGGAAAAGGTTCGGTACATTAAGTGATTTTTAATGATTTGATTTAGCAAATTTATATTGAGGGTGTGTAAGCTATTCATAGCTTATGCATCCTTAATTGTTATTTAGAAAGATTTGTTGATTTTTTAAGTATTGGTTTTATTGTTGCAAAATACATAATAATCACACTCCTTCCTGAAAAATGAGCATAAGAAAAGCACCCACCGTTTCCGATAGATGCTTGGTTATGAAAATAGGGTTATGGCAGCACATCCATGAACTCGTCATAGATTTGCTTGAGTCCTGCCAGAGTT
>JAKSRB010000008.1 GCA_024403825.1 Ruminococcus sp.
ATTATAATATACTAATCGCTGCAAAAATTAGTGTATGCTATTATCAGGTGATTTATATTTATGAGCAGTTTATCAGGGAAAGAATAAGCGAATTAAGGGTAAAAAGGCGTATCAGAATTATAAAAGCAGAAGGGTCATTCAGTTGAAAAATTGAATGACCTTTTTGGATATAAAAGTATATATAATGTTAGGTTTTCCGAGTGAACGAAAACTAACCAATTTAAAAACTATAAAAAGCACTACATAAACAGCAATATAAAATCAGTGTAAAAATCAGAAAACAAGGCATTGATATAAAAAATAGCATATATATGGGGCAAATTTGAAAATATTATATGAATATTGCTCAAAAAGAATTACAAAAAAGATATAATGTTGTTGATTTGCGTGTTGACAATAGCAGGAATTAAGAGTATAATAAACTTGAATAATTGGCAAATTGTATGTTTTTGTGTTTTGACAGCAAGGGGTTGCATATTGTTGTTGCGATACAGACATATGAGAGAGCCGTTCATATAGATGAAAATAATACAAAAAATTGGAGGTAAAAACTATGAAAACGAAGATTAAACGAATCTCCAAAAGAACCTTGTCAATGGTGCTGAGCTTGATGATGGTTCTGTCAACAGTAATGGTTGGTGGTTCGTTTACGGTAGATGCGGCTGATACTTATTATCTGTGGTATGGTTCAGGTGATGCAATTTCTGGATTAAATAATTATGTTGCTATGACCTTTGATAGTAGTACAGGAAATTATACAGGAAGTTTTAATGTGACAGCTGGTGGAACTTATGCTGTTACAGTTAATACAACTACTGAACATGCCGATTCAAGTACTGTTAAATTGGCTGAAAGTCAAACTGCTGATTGTAATTTAAGCTATTTTGAATGGGTAAACAAGCCGTCAACAAGTGGTAATAACAATAGGTGTATTTGTAAATTTGGTGCAAAAGGTGCTGTTTCAGTAAAAGTTACATTTAATGCTACTGATAAGACCAAAAATCATGGCTTCAATATTTATGTTGACACAGATGCTATAAGTATTGTAAATAATCCAACACTTACGATAACCAACAAAAAAGATGGTTCTGATAATACTTCAGATAACAAAGCAGAAATTTATGAAAAAATCACACTTGAAGCTGATTATGATTCATTAGGTACAGATGCAAATGAATCAGATATTACTGATTATACTTTTTATATAGACAGTACTGAACTTGAAACTAATACTATTGGTACTTATGAATATACAATTCCTAAAAATGCAACAGGTACATTAAACTTTAAAGTAAAGATAAATACTGAAAAAGCTGGCTATCAGTCAGTAGAATCTGAAAAAACAGCTTATGTTGAAGTACCTGCATCATACTCAATAGCAGGTAGATTTGCTATAAATGATTTTGGTACTGAGAAAAAGATTGGTTGGGTTCCACCTGGTACATCAAGTGAAATAAAATTTGACTATGTTGGTAAAGTTGGTACATCTTATGAATACAGACTTGATACAGGTAAAACCATTAATGAATTATCTCAGAAAATCAATCAGCAAGGTTATGATCAACAGTATTTCTATATTACTAATGATGATGATGATAACAATAAATCTTATGGTAAATCAACTAAGAATATTACAAACGCCGAGGGAGTAGCTAATAAAATTGATTTGGCAAAAACCACCAGCGAAGCATTATCATTCAATAATAGTACATCAACAGATGAAAGAAAAGTAGTTCTTCATCTTCTTGTTGGTTCTAATGTTAATCCTCCTGATGTAAAGCTTTATTATACCCTTGAAGATGAATCAACTTACAGCCAAATTTATGCTTGTGATGGTAACTTGAGAACCAGCGGTGAGACTAAATATTCTAAAAATTTTGGTCATACTACAGTTACTGCTGAGGAACCTGGAGTTTTAAAAACTGATAGTACACATGCAGAATATAGCACTTATACTGCAAAAGTCGGTAAAGAGGTTACTATTTCTACAACAGTTGATTCTGCATATAAAGCTTTGTATGTTAATGCTTTTGTTGTTAATGGTGTAAAGCTTCCTGCTACCCATAAAGCTTCCAGCAGAACATATACTGCTACATATACTGTAACAAGTGAGGATGTAGAAATTTATCCTGTTTATTATAACAAATATGCAGAGGATGCAAAGGACTACATAACAGTATATGTTGATGCATCAGAAATTCAGAACAGTGATAACCACTGGGATAACCACTGGGGAGATATGATAGCTGCCTATACATATTATGAAAACGGCAGATATGAAATGGATGCTGGTTATCCAGGTCAGCCTATGATGTATGATCCTTCAGTTGGTTACTATGTAGGCAAGGTTGCAAGACATGCCTGGGATCCAACTTATGGTACAGAAATTAAGGAAGCACCTGTCCAAGGTGTTGTATTTTCTAACTTTGCTGAAGGAAATAATGATGTACATAAATCATTTGTTACAGTACATGACAAGGATAAGTATTTCAGAGATGGTGAAGCAGTAAACTTTCAGACATATGACTATGATGACTTTGTAGATTTGGCATCACATAAGGAAATTAAATATACAATTAAGTACTCAGGTCTTACATATAAAGATTATTATCATGATGATGGAAGGCTGCTTACTATTCACTCGGGTTATGGATCAGGCGATGACTATAAACGTCTTATCTACAGTAACCAGAAGAAATTTAATTTACAGTCTCAGGATGGTGGTACTGGCTATCGTACCAATGACGAAACTGCAGCAAACATTGGTACTCTCCATAACAGTTTTAAAAATGGTTGGCGTACTCTTGAGGAATTCGATGGATATAATGCTACAATATCAGGTAAAAAAGTAGCAGATGATTTACTTGACAAAACAACAGAAGAAGGCAAAAGACCAGTTCATTTCTTACAGGTTGTTTCTGTTGGTAACCAACACCATTCAATTGGTAGATATGCAACAGTATGGTATGTATATGATGAAAATGGTAATTACATTACCTGTGGTATTCCGTCAGATTTTCTTGATGAAAATTCACCGGCATATACTGCTATAAAAAATCGAACTAATGATAGTTTTACAGAATATGAAAAAGCTGTAACATACATTACTTATGAATCTGAAATGTGTTCACAAACATCTTATCAGGTGGATGATAACGGAAATTACGATCAATACGCATTAAATAGTGAGAATAAATTGCGTAATACTGGTGTTCGTGTTGACGGTCGTTGGACATACTCCAGAGACACGCGTAATGTTAATGTACAGATTATGTATGGTCAGGATGCAGCTGCAGTAAGTGACTCCAGCTGGACACCTGATACATATGGCGGTGATAAAGAAAGTGATATACAAGGTGTGACTACATCTGCTAATGCAACGGTATCATTTAAGGATAGTGAGCAGGATAAATCAAATGTTCGTTTTGGTAGAACAATTGAAATAGGTACAAATATTAATCTTATAGCTGATACTTCAAGTGAAGATTATAACTTTGTTGGTTGGTATGTAGCTACTACATCAGCTTCATCTAATGCACGTTCAAGAAGTACACCTTCCCCACAAGCATATGAAAAGTTGACAGATGAGGCAACATACACAGCTCCATTGAATGAAAACACAACATACTACGCAATGTATGTACCAAAAGCCAGTGTGCATGTAAAGAGTGCATATTATACTGGTGGTTCTAATGAAGATCCACTTGATATTACTTCATCAAATAATAAAACAGTAATGGCTAATTGGAATATTGAAGGAGTAGAAGGTGATGATAGAACAATTGGTGCTACTACTGGTGCTGTAGCGAAGGCTGAGTTTACTTACATAGATTCTGATAATCATACAATTACCGGTAGAGATATTACAGAACATATCAATCTTCGTGATGATGTTACAATAACAGCAGATAAATCATCTACAAAAGCCAGCAAAAAATATAAGCTTGTTGGTTGGTATGTTGAAGGCACAGATACTGATGAGGGAAAATTTGTTCCTGTAAATTATAAGACAAGTATTGATTTTGACGCTGACGGTAAGTTAGGTGGTACTGTAACACTTAATACACCATCAGTTACTGTTTACGCTCTTTATATTGAGCAGTTTGATGTTGAAACCAAGGTAGTTTATACTGACGGTTCAAATACAAATGCTCTTGATACTGCTAACGATGGAACAGGTGTAACAAAAGCTAATACAAAAGCTAACGGCTTAAATACTAAGATTACAGTAGATAAAAATACTTTAGTAACATTTACACATTCTGAAGAAGGCTCAACTTATTCATTTAGTGGTTGGAAAGCTGATCGGGATACAGGTGCTCCAAATGTGCTGCCACTTACCGAAAACCAGCTGAAGATTACTGAAAAGACAACATTATATGCTGCATATACAGCTGGTAATGTTAATTTAAACGCTATTCCTGCATTTAAGAATAAGCCAAATGATGAACATTATACAACAACTAATGCAAGTTCTATAACAAAATCTACACAGACTATTACAGTTGGTGACAATTCTTCAAAAAGTGGAACACTTTTAGTTACTCAGAATACTGAAGTTTCTGATGATGCATTTACACAGTTACTCGAAGATGATAGTGAATATGTATTCTTAGGTTGGACTACTAAGGATCCAACTAATGCAACAATAGCATCTTCAGATATTCTTACATCAACACCACCATTTAAAGCAAGTGTAAATACAACATATTACGCACTTTATGTAAAGAAATTACCTATTACAGTAACACATAATTTGTATAAAAATGCTCCAAATGCAATAAATCCTAATAATGGTAGCGGTGACTTTAGCATTTCTGCTAAGGTTGATGAAGGTACAGCAACTACTTCTTCAATAGTACACGATGGTGTGGCAAGTGTTACAATAACTCCTGATGATAGCATTGTTAAGGACTTGTATCTTGGTACTACAGAACATTACTTAAATGTTACTCTCACAGCAACACCAGATACAAATAATACTAATAGAAGTTCTTATGTACAGCCTTATGGTGATGGTCCGTACATTTATCCTGGAACTCCAACAACTCCTCAGCTTAATCTCACAACATTATATAATAATAGTTACACAACAACTAATTATTATACAGATATTGAGAAGAATAAGGCTAAAGTTGAGGTTAAGATTAAAAGACAACATCCTACAAATAGAACTACATATGAAGATGATTCTGCTTCAACTGGCACAACAGGTACAGTTACTAATGCAACTGCTAAAGTAAATGAAGCAAGAAGTCAGGAAGTATATATTGGCACAGCTTTAGATACACTTTCATTTGTTGCTAACCCTACTGGTACAGATGAAGTAGAGGGTATAAATCACAAATACTATAAGTTCAAAGGCTGGTACGATAAAGACGGAAACGCAATTACTGGCTTTAGCACAAAGACAGTAAGTGCAACTGCTGAAGATAATGTTATCTACGCTTACTATGACATTGTAACTGTAACAGTAAATGTTGAAACTCGTTATACTGACAGTACACATGATAAGGTAATGTCAATCAATAATAGTCCTATTACAAATGCTTATGCAGACTTAACACCTGCTGATTCAACAGGTGTATCAACAGTTACAGTTGACAAGGGTAGTGAAGTAACTCTAACAAAGGTTGACACATCCGGTGATTACAAATTCAATAAATGGACAGGCGGTGAAGTATCATCAGATAATAAATTTATAGCTTATGATGATACAACTTTAGTTGCAAATTACATCTTAAATGATACTATTGCAATTAATGTTAAGGTTGAATATAAAAAATATAATAATTCTAAACAGAATTATGATAATTATTGGACTCCTGACGACAAAGGTACAGTAGCTACAGCTACAGATGCATCTGTAATTTCTGGTAACGCTGCAAATATTACTACAGCTTTTGCGTCTGGTAAAAATACTTATTACGAATTCCTTGGTTGGTATAATAGTGAAGATCCAACATATAAAGTATGTGCTGACCCAAGTTACACAATATCAAATGTTACAAATGAAGCTACCTATATTGCTCGTTATCGTCAAAAGACTGTTGATATTGAAGCATTCATTAAGTACAAGGATTCTCCTACAGCTACAAGTTGGAAAGGCGAAACTGCATATACAGATACAGAGGGCAATGTAACTAAGGCACAAGCTGGTGTAGGTGATGTTAATACCAAGAAACTGACAGTTGGTGCAGGTTCTAATGTAGACGCATTCTCATCTGAGAATGATGATTATGTTCTTTATGGCTGGTCAGTAAATGCTGAAACAACAATCAGTAATGCAGAACCAAAACCTTCATTTACAGATTTAACAGAAGACAAAGATGTTTATGCTTATTTCGTAAAAGTAGGTAGTATCAAGCTTATTCATGGTGTATATTCTTCAACAACACACTCAAAAAATGGTACAACATACATTGATGGTTTGAAAATTTATAATAATGCATCATGTACTGGAGATCCTGAATTCAGCAATAACAATTTAGGTGCTTCCGGTGCTATTACTGCTACAACATATTCTGGATTTAAAAAGCTTGTTGTTGACATTTACAAAGGAGACCATGGTCATTACTTAAAGGTTGATTTAAAATTAATTCCTAATACATCAGCTACTAATGTAAACAATTACACTTATGATACTTATTATAAGCAGGATAATGGTACATTCAATAATATTCACACAAGCAAATCTCCAACAGCAATTAACTTTGATTCTAATGTTATTGCTTTGACACCTGAGTTCTATGCAGCTCATATGAATGCTGATACTAATTCTGATCAGATTATTAGCTTTTATAGTGACTTCCTAAAAGAGGTTACAGTAACAGTTGAAACACAGGTTAAGCAGAGTGATGGAACATATGCTATAAACACAAGTATTAATCAGGCATCTGTTAGTACTCCAAATACTGTTGAATATATTACAATTGGCACTAAAAACAATGTTACAATCAATGCACCAGCTAATACTGGCTATGTATTTGATGGTTGGTTTTTAGAGGATGGAAGTTCTGATGAAAATATAGCTGTAGCAACAGGAGATCAGACATATACTCCTGACGAGAACATTAAGCTTATTGCTCGTTATTCTAAGGCAGCTCCAACAACAAACAATGTTAAGGTTCAGTTTAAATACTATGACCGTAAGGTAGCACATAATATTATTCCTGAGATTAACAAAAAAGTAACAACAGTAAACTATGCTAAGGATTACACTTTAACTACAGGAATTGATACAGTAGTTAATACAGCTTATAATGATGCGGAAATAGGCGAGATTAAGAATGTAATTGATGAGTACAAGTTCTGGATAAATCAGAATGATGCTGTTGAAGGTATTAAGACTCAGCCTTATTATCATGGTATGAACACAATGGAAATTGACCTTACACAAGATCATATTCCAACGTTTGAAGAAAAGGTTGATGATAGTACAAAATTTGCTTACCACACAAACTGCTATGCAAGCTATGAAGCTGTTTCTGGATATACTCAGAATGAACAGTGGGTAACTTACTATAGGGAAGATTCATCAGGTAATTATGTATCAGATAGTAAACGTTATAGTAAAGTAACAGAAACAGGCTTAACAGCTAAAGATGTTGACCTTGTTGTTGTATGGGGCTTCAATACCCTCAGAACTTACACAGTAAATGTTTATTATCCAACTGACGAATCAGCTGTTTCAATAGTTAATAGTAGCCCTAATGCAGCTTTAGCTACTAATATTGGTGATGGCGTAGAAATGAAGACATATAAGAGCTTCTACAATATGCGTCTTGCAGGTTCAGATAATGCTACTGATGAGTCTACTCCACATTTAGAAGGTTACGGAATTAAGTTTGGTTACTTTAAAGAAGATTTCTTAGGTGGCGAGATGGTTGACCATATTGGTAATAATAACTTTGCTTACTGGAGAGATTCTAAAGGACAGGTAGCTTCAACTGATCTTGAGTATGGTTATAGAATTACTAAGAATGAAAGTATTGCTGCTGTTTATAGTAATGAAACAACAAAGCAGGGTATAAATGTTACAGCATTAGGAGCAAATCCTAATGATCCCGATGATACCTATGCATATGTAGATGAAACAACAGGTAAGAAGAAGATTCGTATCAATAATGTAATGAATATTTATGGTTATGATGATTATTATATCTATGACCCTGAAAATAAAGACAAGGTTCATGGTATTAAGAATATCGCAGCTATTTATCTAAGATTTACAGACGGTACAGATCCAGCTACATTTACTGAAGATAATTGGAATACTATTAAAGATGATATTAAATACTATCTCAGCCACAGCAGCGAAGCTGTTTTAGGTACCTCAACAGCACTTACTGTTAGTGTTAAAGGAAGCAAGAAGAGTTTGGTATGTAAGTATCAGACAACAAATGAAGGTGATACAGATACATTTGTTGAATTGACAACAAAGAACAGATTCCAGTTCACACTTTCAGCTACTGCAACATCATTTACAAATACAAGTGGTGCATATTATAACTTGGTTGTATTTACTGCTGCAAACTTTGGTGCAGGAGATGATGGTGAATATGATAATTGGGTATTAAGCGAAAATTGTATTCACTATAAAAAAGGAGCTGTATGTGCAGTCTATTAAACAAATTGTGAGGTGCAAATATGAAAAAAATATATGATGAACCTTACTTTGAAGTACTAAGATTTTTTCTTAATCAACCAATTTGTATAAGCCAATTTGAAGACGCAATACACGGTGATGATGTTGATGGAGATGATTTCTTCGATACTCCTGGATACGAAGGACCAGCACATGGCGACGGTGTTGATGGTGATGGTTTCTTCGATACTCCGGGCTATGAAGGACCGGCACATGGCGACGGTGTTGATGGTGATGGTTTATTCGATACTCCGGGCTATGAAGGACCGGCACATGGCGACAATGCTGACGGTGATGACGTTACATTTGATGATTAAGAATTATATGTTCATTAATTAACTAATTGCACAGAGCGGAATACCTATTCTGTTCTGTGCACTTTCAAAATAAGGAGGTTTTGAAAGTGAATAAAAATACAAAAAAAATATTTATTGTTATGCTTTCAGTATTATTACTTATGCCAATGTGTTTATTTTCGGTAAATGCTGCATTAATTGGTGATAGCAAAGGCTTATACTATCAACTCAAAAATGACGGTTCAGCTGCTGTTGCTGAATTTAGCAGTTCTAAAACTGATGTTGAAATTCCACAGGAGTATATGGGTCATACTGTTAATGAAATTTACAGTAGTACTTTTCAATGCAATAGTTCCCTTACTTCAGTAATCTTTCCTGATACAATTTCTATTGCAGATAGTTTGATGTTTTATGGCTGTACTTCACTTAAATATGTAAAGCTTTCAAGCTCTATGACATCAATCGGTGGTGCGTTCTTTTTTGATTGCTCTTCACTCGAAAAAGTTATAATTCCAGACAGCATTACATATATAGCTCCTAATGCCTTCTACGGTGCAGGAAATGCAACGATTTTATGCAGTGAAGGATCATATGCTCAGCAGTATGCCATTGAAAAGGGACTGAATTATGTCTTGCTCAACGGTAAGCTTGCTGATGTGAATTTTGATGATAAAATTGATATTATTGATGCTACATTGATTCAGAAAAGTCTTATAGGTCTAACTGATTTAGATGTTGCACAGAAGTATTATGCTGATGTCAATGGTGACGGTGTTGTCAGCGTTGATGATGCTACAGAAATTCAAAAATATCTTGTAGGTGTTGAATCTGCATTAGATTAATTTTCGGAATTAAATATAAATAAAAGGCTGTCGCAGTTTTTATGACAGCCTTTTATTTTGTTATTGCACATATTTAATCATTATGATAAAATACTTTATAGATTAATACTTTTGACCGAAAGGATTTTATGATATGAAGAAGTGTGAATACTGTGCAAAAGAAATTTCATATTTTGAGCAATACTGTGATGATGAGTGCCAGCTAAAGGCAAATAAATTTTTTGAACTGCGTGAACGCTTTGAAAGCTTGTTTTCAGTAATTGACGGTGTCTGCGTTTTTGGAATACCGATTGGATTGTTTATTTTTTCATTTGCAAAAAATGCGGGTATGGTTATTACTGTTGCAAGCTTTTTAATTCTCGGAATTATGATTATTCTTCTGCCTTTTCCTACGGATAATATGATTTCAAAGTTTAAGCTGAAAAAGGCTATTAAAATCACTCGTATTATTGGATTGGTGTCTTTATTATTTGGCGTGATTGCGTTTTTATTTATGTTTTTCTTTGCCAATTAATTTTTTTGAATAATAATTTTAAAAGTGTCAACACTACTATTAGTCAAATCAAAAGGAGGATTTTGAAATGATTGATAAAATTGCGTTGACACTTCTTATTGTTGGTGGTCTGAATTGGGGCAGCGTTGGTATTTTTCAGTTTGACCTTGTAGCCTGGATTTTTGGCGGTCAGACTGGCATCATCAGCAGAATTATTTATATTCTTGTTGGTCTTTCTGCAATTTGGTGCATTTCTCTCTTGTTCAGGGACACCGAAGATGAAACCTCGGTTGATTCAATGAGCCAGCGTACTCACGCATAAAAAAACGGCTGTATCGTTTTGGTACAGCCATTTTTTCTTATTCATATGTTTTTCGCTCATTTTTGCGGTACTTTGATGGAGTTGTATCATAGTACATTTTGAACGCTCTGTTAAAGTTTGAGATATTATTGAAGCCTGACATTCCTGCAATTTCTATAATCGGTATGTCGGTTGTTGTCAGCAACATTGATGCTCTGGTTAATCTTAACTCATTAAGATAACTTATAAATGTTGTGTTCATCAGCTCTTTAAATAGATGTGATATGTAATATCTGCTAAGTCCTGTTCTTTCTGCTATATCATCAAGGGTAATTGGGTCGCAGTAATTATCATTGATAAACTCAGTTATACGGCGTAATGCCCTGTATTTTTTACCCTGTGTTTCTACATCATAAATCTTGATAAAGCCTGATGAAAATAAGATATAGAATATATCATACATTTTTCCATGAACAAGCAACTGGAAAAACTCAAATTTTTCAGTTTCTGCCTTAATAACGCAGTTAAAATCTGATAATAAGTCAGCATAAGTTGGTTCATTTGGAGCAATCTGAGCAAAATGAGTGCAGTTTCCTGTACTCAATCCACGCATAATGCTCTGAGGAATAAATTCCTGTGTCAAAGCAGCCGGATTATTGATATTAAGCATAATAACATCAATAACTGCATTATAATGGTTTGCAAATTTGTATTTCTGATTTGGTGATATAAAATAAATATCGCCTTTGTGAACAGTATAAGCGTTAGCACCTATTTCTATTGTTGCATAACCATCACGAACATATCCGAGTAGAATTTCAGAATGTAAATTTAATTTATCATCAATTATCATTTCGCCACAAACTATACGGAAGGTTGCATTTGATGCTGTAATTGTTTTCGTCATTTCTGTACCCATAACCACACTCCTAATATAAAACACAAAGCTCTTTATACAACATTGCTTTGTACGGTGATTATATCATATCGTGTTTGAGAGATATTGTCAAGAATAAAATGGATAATTCCCAAAAATATTACAATTTTTGCGAATTTGTCAAATTTTTAACATATCATAATTTGTCTAAACTTGCTTTTTAAAGGGTGTATTTGTGTTTTTATAGCAATTCTTAAAAAGTAATTAACAAAATTTAAGTCTGGGAATTATATAGATTTTTTAGCATATTATTATATTCATTTAATGCGTATTCGGGTGATATTATTTTTGCATCTCCGTTAAATCCAAATATCCATGAGTAGAATTGCGGACTTAATGCTATATTTATTGTTACCTTAAAGGTGTCCTCTGTGCATTTGTTTATCATTATTTCTGAGCCAAATCGGTCAACTACTATCCCTATTTTTTCGTTCTTTACCTTAAGTGTTACGCTTTCGTTTTTTCCGCCATACATTCCGAAAAGTGTGTTTGTGTATTTTGATAGAAAATCTTTGTCAAATAACTCCTTGCCTTGCCTTTCATTTTGCGTAAGCTCAATGTTATTCATTTTGTCAACCCTGTAGTGTCGTGTTTCTTTACTTGAATGGTCATAGGCTATTAAGTAGTAATTATCGTTGTTCCAGCATAATTTCCATGGGGATACCTCGTATATCCCTTTTTTGTGTGATTTCACAATTTTTGGAGAGGAATTGTAATCTATCTGCCAATGAAAATATTGAAATGTAATGGCTTTGTTTTCATCTATTGCATTGTGCAGCTTGTCAACATTATAGTAAATATGTTCATTATTATGTTTTATTCGGTCGCAAACATATACCTGCCTGTTCAGCTTTTTAGCATCACTCTCGCATACAAGCTTTTCAAGCTTTGCTATAAGCTCAAAGCTTTTCTTTTCGGTTACAAATTTTGAGCTTTGTATTATATCTACCAGCATTTTAAGCTCTGCTGTCTGAAAATCTCTTTGTGCTATGTAGTAATAGCATTTTGTATTTTTTTTCATTTTGCAAATGTCTAAGCCATAAGCCTTTAATACATCCAAATCTCCGTATAAGCTCTTTCTTTCTGAGCTGACTCCAAATGATTCCAGATGTTTTTTTATATCATCTATTGTTACACCATTATCCTCATTGGTTTTTTGATTCAGATATTTTTCGATTAATAATAATTTTGCCTTTTGTAAATTACTGCGTCCCAATTTTATCACCCTTTATTAAAAATATTATGCGGATATTGACTGGGCAAGTGCTACCATTATCGGCATTGTTGCGATTGAGAGCAGGGTGGAGGCTGAAACCAGACTTACTGAAAGCTCAATATCTCTATTAAACTTTGTTGCAAACATAGTTGTGGTAGCGGCAGCAGGTGCAGAGCTTGCTATAATGCAGGTAATCATAATTGTAGTGTCAACCTTAAATAAATGCATTGCAAAAATTGAAATTACTGGTATTAGCACAAGTCTGATACCCATTGAGATGTAAGCACCAAAATCGGTAAATGCACTTTTGAAATCCGCCTGAGAAAGATAAAAACCGATAATAAGCATTGGTACAGGTGTATTAAGGTTTGAAAGATAAGAAACAGGCTCAGCGATAATATATGGCAGCTTAATTCGGCAGATAAAGAGAATAAATGCAAATACAACACCGACAATACCAGGATTAAAGATTATTTTTTTAGCAGAAAGCTGTTTTTTATCACCACTCATCATAACAAGTCCGTAGGACCACATAATAAGGTTAAAGAATGCAACGAAGATAGAACCATAAAACCAGCCGTCATCACCGAGCAAAGCCTTTTGAAGAGGCAGGGACATAAATCCGCAGTTTGAAAAAATCGAGGCAAAGCGAAGCACCTTTTGTCTGCTCTCAGCCTTATCGTGAATAATAAGTGCAGATAAGCCGATTGTAACAAAAATAATAAGCGTTGCACAAAGTGCGGTTATAAGAATATTTTCCAGAAGTTCAACAGAAAAATCCCTTTGAAATGCAGAAATCATAACACAGGGAGTAACAACATATAAAACTATATCGGTAAGCTTTTTAGATGCAGCATCAGTAAGGATACCTCGCTTTCCGCATACAAAGCCAATGCCGATAAGTACAAAAAGCACCAGAACCTGTTGGGTAATCATAACGAAATTTTCAAGCACAATAATCATTTCCTTTAAATAAATTGAGTATAATTATTTTATCATATAAAGTAGATTATTGCAATTAAAATACATATAATGTGTGAAAATAATTACAAGAAGGATCATAATGCACAAATTGCCAAAATGATTATAGTGCAAGATTACTAAATCAAAAATGTATATATTAAAAAAATGTGCTAACCGCCGAATTTAATAATGAATTATTGACATTTATTTTTTATCAAGGTATAATAAATGCAAAGCTTAAATAAACAACACAATTTTATTTATGATTGAAAGAGGTATGTACAATGGCAAAGGCTAAGAAAACAGCAACAACAGCAATAGAAAAAACAGTTGAAGCAGCACCTGCTAAAAAGACTGCTCCAAAGAAAACAGCTCCTAAAAAAGTAGCTCCAAAGAAGCCTGAAGCAGTAGCAAAGGCTGTAGCTGAGAAGGCTGAAATGACTGAGGCTAAGACAGTTGTTGAAACAAAGGTTAATTTCTTTATCGAATATGGCAATACTCAGGTTGCTGTTGATGAAATCGTAAAGAATGTTAAGGCTACATATGGTAAGGATGCTAAGGAAATTTCAATCTATCTCAAGCCTGACAGCAGTAAAGCATATTTTGTTGCTGACGGTGAAGAAGGTCAGATGGATGTATATTTTTGCTAATTAATATATCACTTTTTTGTACTTTATATTTTTTGATAAGGGACAGTATCTGCGAAGATATTGTCCCTTGTTGCTTTTGTTTTTAAATAAAAAATATTGAAGATTTAAGCTGTGTGTTATATAATAGATTTGTTTAAAGAAAAAATAATTTTGATATGATAAAGGGTGGTATTGTATGGCTCTTGACGGTTTGTTTTTAAGGCATATAAAAAATGAAATAGAAAAAGAGGCTCTTGGTGCAAGAGTTTCTCAGATTTATCAGCCAAATCGTGAGGAACTTGTGTTTGCGTTGCGAACCTTTAACGGTAATAAAAAGCTTTTAATGTCTGCAAGAGCTAATTCCCCACGAGTTAATTTTTGCAGTAAAACTCCTGAAAATCCGCCTCAGCCACCAATGTTCTGTATGTTGCTCAGAAAGCGTATTGGCGGAGGTAAGCTTGTTGGGATTCGTCAGTTGGATTGCGACAGAGTAATTTTCTTTGATTTTGATTGTATTAATGAGCTTGGCGATAATGTCAGAATTACTGTTGTATGCGAAATTATGGGAATGTACAGCAATATTATTATAGTTGATTCAGACGGTATAATTATAGATTCCCTAAAGCGTGTGGATTTGACTATGAGCAGTAAGCGATTAATACTGCCAAATATAAAATATGAATTGCCAGAATCTCAGGACAAGCTTAATATTATTGAAAGTATGGCTGAGGAGGTTGCAGAAACGGCAAGCGGAGTAATGCCTGAAACATTATTAAATAAAGCTTTGCTTAAAACAATACAGGGTGTATCTCCGATAATTTGCAGAGAAATAGAGTACAATGTTCTGGAGGGTGCAACAAATCAGATAGAAGGAATTTTGTATGAAAGGCTTGTTAGTCAATTATCAAATTTAAAGAGGATTGCAGAAAATTGCAGTGGTGAGCCGTATATAGTTTATCGTGAGGACGGTAAGCCAATGGATTTTTCGTTTATACCGATTGAGCAATATGGTGGATTTGTAAAGGTTGAAAAATGCGGAAGCTTTTCAGAATTACTTGATTTATTTTATGAAACAAGGGACACTCGAGAGCGAATGAGAGTGAAGTCCCAAAGCTTGATAAAAATGTTGAATAATACAAGGGAAAGAATCTCAAGAAAGCTTGGTAAACAGCAGTTGGAGCTTGCACAATGTGAAAACAGGGAAGAGCTTAGAATATGCGGAGATTTGTTGCAGGCAAATTTATATAGGGCAGAAAAGGGCAAGGAATATATAGAGGTAGAAAATTTTTATGATGAAAATTACGCTGTAATAAGGATAAGGCTTAATCCAGCGATTTCACCTGCCGCCAATGCTCAGAAATATTATAAGGATTATCAGAAAGCCAAAAATGCTGAAAAGGTGCTTACTGAGCAGATTGAGAAAGGTAAAAACGAATTAGAATATATTGAATCAGTTCTTGATACAGTAAATAGAGCAGAAAATGAAAAAGAGCTTGCACAGATAAGGGAAGAGTTGACCGAGCAGGGATACTTGCACAAGCAGAGGGGAAAGCAAAGACCGTTGGCAGCTTTGCCACCGATTGAATTTGAGTCAAGTGACGGATTTAAAATTCTGGTTGGAAGAAACAATAAACAAAATGATAAGCTAACATTGAAAACTGCCACAAAGAAGGATATATGGCTTCATACAAAGGATATACATGGTTCACACACAATAATAATATCAGACGGCAGAGAAGTCAGCGATACAGCGATATATGAGGCGGCAAGGATTGCGGCATATCACAGCAAAGCACAAAACAGCAGTCAGGTACCTGTAGATTATACCCTTGTAAAATATGTAAGCAAGCCGAGCGGAGCAAAGCCGGGTATGGTTATCTATGTAAATAATAAGACGGTATATGTTACTCCGAAAAATGGGATATGAAAAAATTTTTGTAATCTATCGACAAATTTGCTTGATTTGTGTTATACTAAATATGAGTATGCGTGTCATATTTAAGAATGTTTATAAAACCAAGGAGGTTTAATATTATGGAAATTACTAAAAATTCAATCATCGGTGATGTACTCGACCAGTATCCTGATACTGCTGAGCTTTTCTTCAGCATTGGTATGCATTGTCTTGGCTGTCCTGCATCAAGAGGAGAAACTATTGAAGAGGCTTGTATGGTTCACAATGCAGATGTTGATGAGCTTGTAAATGCTCTTAATGCTGAGATTAGCGGAAATGAGTAAGAGTTCAGAAAACAAACTCGACAACCGATTGAAATTATGTGCTGATTTCGTAAGAAACGGCATAAGGCTTGCAGACATCGGCACAGACCACGCATATTTACCTGTGTGGCTGTGCCGTATTGGCAGATGTGCCTCTGCAATAGCCGCTGACATTAATCCTGACCCATTGAAGCGTGGCAGAGATACCATTATCAATGCTGGTCTTACGGATGTTATTGAAACAAGATTAAGTGACGGCTTGCAGATGTTTGGCAGTAATGATGCGGATGATATAGTTATTGCAGGTATGGGCGGAGAGCTTATTGCAAAAATTATTGGAGATTGGCAGTTTGCAAAAGACAGCACAAAGCATTACATATTACAGCCAATGACAAAAAGTGAAGTGCTTATAAAATGGTTGTGCGAGAACGGATTTGAAATTATCAGGCAGGATTGTTGTGTTGCCTCAAATAAATGCTATACGGTTCTGCTTGTAAAATATACAGGTGAAATTTTTGCAAGAGATGAGGTTTATTATTATCTTGCAAAGCTGACACCAAATGAAAACGAAAATCATCTTATGTTTGTAAAAAATCATATTAACAGACTTGAAAAGCAGGCTAAGGGTGATATAAAATATGCGGAAATATCCCAGAAGCTCAGAGATATTATAAATATAAAATGATTTCCGATTTGCAGGTGAGATTATGACAACTATTAAAGATATAATGGACTATTTTGAAACCTTTGCACCGCTTGAAGCTCAGATGGTTTTTGATAATTCAGGCTTGCTCGTAGGCGATAAGAAATTTGGTGTATCAAGGGTTTTACTTGCACTTGACATTACAAATGAAGTGATTAATGAGGCGGAAAATCTTGGATGTGAGCTTATTATCAGTCATCACCCTGTGATTTTCAATCCGATTAAGCATCTTTCTGTAGGTTCACCTGTATATCAGCTTGCCTCAAAAGGAATTTCTGCACTTTGTATGCATACTAACCTTGATTTGGGTGTTGGTTTTGGTGTAAATATTGCCCTTGCAAATGCGGTTGGAGTTAAAAATCCAAAGCCTGCGGAGGTGGGGGAGTGTTTGTTTGTCGGAGAGCTTGAAGAGGAAATTACTATTGATACCTTTGCTGAAAATGTTATGCTTGCCCTTGAATGTGACGGCTTGAGATATACCAATAATAAGCAGACAGTAAGGAAAATTGCTGTATCCTCAGGTGCAGGCGGTTCAAATGTTGCTGATGCTGCTGCAGTTGGTGCAGATGTTCTTGTTACAGGTGAAATCCGTCACCACGAAATCAATCTTGCCAATGACCTCGGCATTAATATCATTGATGCAGGACATTTCAAAAGTGAAGATGTTGTAATTAATCCTCTCATAAATAAATTATCCTGCAAATTCCCTGAAATATCCTTTACAAAGTCGAAAGCTTATTCCGACAAAATCAGGTTTATCAAGGATTAATTAATTTATTGTTGCATAATTTGTAACTATTTGATATAATATTATGTAGCATTTTTTAATTTTAATAAATAAATATTTTGTTGTGGTTTATGTAATTAATATTTGCTTAAATCTGCGGTTTGCATTAACCGCTTTTAATCAGGAGTTTTTATGCGTATCAGAAAAAAGAAATGGGCTGAGCCTGAGCTTGCCGTATGTGACTTTTTTGTCAAAAATCCTGACGATTTTGCAGGAAAATGGAAGTCAGCCTTTAAAAAAGAACAACCGATTTATCTTGAAATAGGCTGTGGAAAATGTGGCTTTGCAGGTCAGCTTGCTTTGCAGAACCCTGATAAAAATATCATTGCTCTTGATATTAAAATTGATATGTTAGGTGTCGGCAGGCGTAATATTGTAGAAATTTATGAGGGTGTTGGAAAAACTCAGAATGATGTTGATAATCTTCTGCTTGTAAATTACAATGTTGAAAAGCTTGATAAGGTTATTACCGCTGAGGACAAAATTGACAGACTTTATATAAATTTCTGTAACCCTTGGCCAAGACCTAAGCATAAAAAACGCAGACTTACATATTATAAAAAGCTTGAAATGTATAAGACCTTTCTCAGACCTGAGAGTGAAATCAGATTTAAAACAGATGATTCTGACTTGTTTGAAGAAAGTCTGCAATACTTTGAACAGAGTGGTTATGAAATTCTCTATATAACCCGAGATTTGCATAACAGTGATGTTCAGGACAATATTCAGACAGAGCACGAAAAAATGTTTTCTGCTGAGGGTATAAAAATAAAGTATTGTGTTGCAAGACAAAAGAAAAATGCTGAGCAAGAGTGATTGCTTTTGTCTTAAATTAGTGAATATAATTGCGTTATTTTAAATTGCTAAAAGGAGGAATCGGCTTGAAATTCAGACAACTGATTTTAAGTGCTTTATCTTGTTCTTTGTCTGCCGTTTTGCTTAGTGGCTGTAATGTTGCTGAGCTTGGAACAGATAATATGCTGCGTCCTCCTGCCTCTGTTGGCGATGAAGCGGAAATCACTCAGCTTATTGCAAGCGTTGCCGACAAGAATTATACTTTAAAATATCCCAAAAACGGCAGTAATCGAAGTGCAATTACTATGTACGACCTTAACGGTGACAATGTTGAAGAGGCTGTAGCATTTTATCAGAATAATGATGATGTTACACATATTCATATGCTGGTTATGTACTCAGACAGCAACGGCTGGAATATTTCTTCAGATAATCCTGTTGAGGCCGCTGATATTGATTGTCTGGAATTTTCAAATGTTAGTGAAAATTCTTCTGTAGATATTCTGGCAGGTTTTAGTACTCTTGTCGCTAATATTAATACGCTGACCTGTTTTTCATATTCGGACGGTGTTACTACTACTGTCGAGGCAGGTCAGAATTACTCAGGTTTTTCCTGCTGTGATATTAACGGTGACAATTTTTCTGAAATTATAACCTTTCAGTTAGGGGTTACTGATTATCCTGCGTCTGCATCGCTGATTGATTATAATACTGCTCAGAATAAGCTTTATGTTAAGGATACCGTTCCTATGGACCCTAACGCAGTAAAGTTTAAAAGTATTTCATCAGCAAGACTTGATGAAAATACCTCAGGCATTGTGCTTGACGGAATTACCACTACAGAAGAGTTCAATACACAGATAATTTATTATGATAATCTGAAATTAAAATTAATAAATCCCCTATATAATGAAAAAGTCAAAAATTTTACTAAGAGAAATCTTAATGTGATTTCTGCTGATGTAGATAATGACGGATTTATTGAAATTCCGCAGGTAAGGCAGTTTAAGTCAGATAATGAGCTTAAAAAGCCTGCTGATGAAATAATATGGTATAATTTTATGCCAACTTCAAATCAGCCTGTTGAAAAATGTCGAATGGCGGCAAATTCTTTTTACAGCTATTCATTTATTGAGCCTAAAAGCTGGACTTCTGACAGTATTACTGTTATTAATAATCCTGAAAATAATTCAATGGAGTTTTTTGAATGGATTGATAATAAGCTTGGTGGAAAGCTGTTTGAAATAAAAACCTTTGATATTTCAGTATGGGAGCTTGGCAGATATACCGATACTCATACATTAATATTAAAAAATGAAAAATATGCTTTTGCGTTCAGTAACGAGAACACAGACAGCAAGCTTGCCTTATCAGACAGCGAGATTAAATCAGGCTTTTTGATTATGAACGAAAATACAGTATAGAATTTATTTTTTGAATAATGAATAAATTCAGAGCTTTTATATATAAAATCAATAATTAAAAATTTATTTGCATCAGGTGCGTTAATCTGCTGTATGCAATATACAATTTATCCTTAATTAAACGGAGGTAAAATTTATGAAGAAAATTCTTGTTTGTGAGGACGAATCCACTATTCGTGACTTTGTGGTAATTAATCTTACAAGAGCCGGTTATGATGTTGTAGAGGCTGACTCAGGTGAGGCGGCTTTGAAAAAATATGATGAAAATAATGGTGATTTTGATGTTGCAATTCTTGATGTTATGCTTCCCGGCATTGACGGCTTTCAGGTTTGCAAGCATTTAAGAAAAAACAGCGGTGGCATAGGTATCATTATGCTTTCTGCTAAAACTCAGGAAATGGATAAGGTTACAGGTCTTATGCTTGGTGCTGATGACTATGTTACAAAGCCATTCTCTCCAAGTGAGCTTCTTGCAAGAGTTGATTCACTTTACAGGCGTGTTGCACTTGCTCAGTCACATTCTGAAAATAATTTC
The DNA here is from genome assembly GCA_024403825.1 of Ruminococcus sp. Classification (GTDB taxonomy): domain Bacteria; phylum Bacillota; class Clostridia; order Oscillospirales; family Acutalibacteraceae; genus Ruminococcoides. Next base: position 20,786 of record JAKSRB010000008.1, read on the forward strand.
AAGGAAGAGCTTAAATCAGGTGATTTCACACTTAATTTGCGTAACAGAGCTTTAATGAAAAACGGTACTATGATTGAGCTTACTCAGGTTGAATTTCAGATTATGGAATATTTCTTCTCAAATCCTAATACTGCACTTGACAGAATTGATATTCTCAATCATGTATGGGGCGATGCATATGTTGGCGAGGATAAAATCGTTGATGTTAATATAAGACGCCTGAGAATGAAGGTTGAAGATGAACCGTCAAATCCAAAGCATATTATTACCGTATGGGGACTTGGCTACAAGTGGGACGCAGGCAATTAATTTTTTAATGCTATATTTATTAAATAAGGAGGACAGCTGCTGATGTTTAAGGGCATTACAAAAAGATGGATGCTTAACACGCTGAGCGTGATTTTAACAATCATCATTTTAATTGTTGTCAGCCTTATTTTTGTTGTTACATATCTTTTTCAGTCGAGTGTTGAACAGAGCCTCAGCACTACTGGAAGTGAGCTTTCATTGGTATTTTCTGACTATACAAGCGAAAGCTCCGCTACATTTACCGCCTCTGCAAGAGATTATGTTGAGAATTTCAGCAATAAAGAGCAAATGGAGGTTATGGTCATAAATTCCTCTGGCAGAGTTGTTATGACCTCAACAGGATTTCTTCCGTCTGATAAAAATGATATTAAGGATTTTGAGGATGCTCAGAGAAGTGTTGAAGGTCTTGCATTCTGGAATGGAAAGCTCAGCTCAGGCGAAAAGGTAATGTGTATGACAAGAACAATTACCAATGGTAAGGGTGTAGTTGTGGGTGCGATACGATATATGGTATCAATGGAGCCTGTAAACAGCAGAATCGCCTTGCTCTCAGGTATGATTATCGGTATAGGTGCAATTATTATTGTATTGATAGTTTTATCAGGAATTACCTTTCTGAGGTCAATTGTAAAGCCTATCCGTAATTTATCCGTTATTGCTTCCCAGATTGCTCAGGGTGACTTTTCAGCCTCTGAAAAAATAGAACATAAATATGATGATGAAATTGGTGATTTGTGCGATGCCATAAGCGATATGGCAAAGGATTTGCGAACCACCGAACAGACTAAAAATGATTTTATATCAAGAGTATCGCACGAGCTTAGAACACCGCTTACAGCTATTAAGGGCTGGGCTGAAACTATGCAGCTTTCAGGCAACTCAAAGCTTGACAGAAAAACCTTTGACAAGGGTATGGATGTTATAATAAAGGAAAGCTCAAGACTTACAGGAATGGTTGAGGAGCTTTTGGATTTCAGCCGTATTCAAAGCGGAAGAATGACCTTGTCAAATGAAAAGCTTGATATTCTTGCAGAGTTTGACGAAACTGTATATATGCTAAAGGAAAGAGCCGTAAAAGAGGGAAAACACTTGCTTTATGATGAGCCTGAGGGTGTATATCCGGCGGTTTACGGTGACAGAAACAGACTTAAACAGGTATTTATAAATATTTTAGATAATGCTTTGAAATATACTCCTGAGGGTGGAGTTGTTACAGCTCAGGCTATATATTCTGAAAATAAGTCTGATATAGTTAAAATTGTTGTAACAGATACAGGCTGTGGTATTCCTGCTGAGGATTTGCCAAAGGTTAAGGAAAAATTTTATAAGGCAAACCAGACTGTAAGAGGCTCTGGTATTGGTCTTGCGGTTGCTGATGAAATTATGAATTTACATAACGGCTCACTTCATATTGAAAGTGGTGAGGGCGTAGGAACAAAGGTTACACTTACATTTCCTATTTATAAGGACGGAATTGAAAAGCCTATGCCGGAAAATATAAAGCTTTAATTGATTTTTATTTTACAGAAAGGATAATCAAATGGCTAAAACATCAACTAAAAAAATCACCTCTATTGGCGGGAGTGCCTTGATTGAGGGTATTATGATGCGTGGTCCTCAGAAGGTTACTGTATGTGTCAGAACAGGCGAAAATGACATTTACAGCGAGGATATTAATATTACTACACTTGGTTCAAAGTATAAGATTTTCAAACTGCCTTTTATTCGTGGTATTGCAGGTCTTATTGATTCAATGAGATTGTCTTATAAATCGCTTATGCTCTCTGCCGATAAGGCTATTGAGGCAGGTGAGATTGAGGAAGAAGAGCCGTCAAAATTTGAAATCTGGCTTGATGAGCATTTTGGCGACAGCTTAGTAAAGATTCTTATGGTACTTTCTTCAGTTATCGGTGTTGCTTTTGCGGTTGTAGTATTTATGATTTTACCTTCACTTATCTTTGATTTATCTGCAAAGGTTATTCCTGCTTTTCAGGGTGACGGTGAGATGGTAGTGTTCTGGAAGTCAGTCTTTGAGGGTATTCTGAAAATTGTACTCTTTCTTTCTTATATTGTTGTTTGTTCAAGAATGACCGAAATGAAAAGAGTGTTTATGTATCATGGTGCAGAGCATAAAACAATTTTCTGTTATGAAGATGAAGAAGAGCTTACCGTTGAAAATGTCAGAAAGCAATCTCGTTTTCATCCTCGTTGCGGTACAAGCTTTATTGTACTTATGCTTATTGTAGGTATTGTTATTGGATTGTTTATTCCTGTTGCACCATGGGGCATAAAGATTTTAAGACCTATTATCAAAATATTACTTCTTCCTGTTTCATGTGGCATAGGTTATGAGCTTATCAAAATTTGTGGTAAGTATGATAATAAATTAACACGCATTATTGCCGCTCCTGGTATGTGGGCACAAAGAATTACAACAAAAGAACCTGATGATTCTATGATTGAGGTTGCTATTGAGGCTATTAAGGCTGTAATCCCTGAGGACGGCTCAGATATTATCGGTTGATTGATATGAATGTTAATCAGGCATTAAATGAATGTAAATTAATTCTCAGCAAGGCAGATATTGAAGATTATAGCTTTGAAGCAGGCTGTCTTGTTGAGGATATTCTCGGATATAACAGGGTTGCACTTATTTCAAGAGGAAATGATGAGGTTGAACCAGAAAAGCTTGAAAGACTGTTTGAATTAGCACAACGCCGTTCCACTCACGAGCCTTTGCAGTATATTCTCGGTAAATGGAGCTTTTGTGGGTTTGATTTTAAGGTGGGCGAGGGAGTACTTATTCCTCGTGATGATACTGAGGTTGTTTTTGAATTGTGCAGAGAATATCTCAGTAATAGGAATAATAATTCAAAAAAAACGCTTGACCTTTGTGCAGGCAGCGGAGCAATCTCGGTTGCCTTGCAGAAAATTGCAAATGCTGAGGTTACAGCTGTTGAGCTGAGTGAGGTTGCATACAATTATCTTTGTGAAAATATCAGGCTTAATAATTCCTCTGTGACACCGTTTATGGGTGATATTTTTAAATGCCATACTGAGTTTAAAGACAATAGCTTTGATTTAATAGTATCAAATCCCCCTTACATAAAAACTGAGGATATTTCAGGCTTGCAGGAGGAGGTTCAGTACGAACCTAAAATGGCACTTGATGGCGGTTCTGACGGATATGATTTTTACAAAGCTATTATTGAAAACTGGAGCTCCAAGCTTTGCAGGGGTGGAGCTTTGGCATTTGAGCTTGGCGAAAATCAGGCGGAATTTGTCGGAAGGCTTTTGCTTGAAAACGGATTTTCTGATATAAAAACCTCTCTTGACTTTGGAAATATACAAAGAGCGATAATCGGAATTAAGCTTTAAGCAATTTGTTTCCACATTATTTCCTGCAAATGTTAATTAAAAGTGTCGTTTATTGGACTTTAATGCATTTGTGCGAAATTTTGTTCGAGAAAATTGTTGATTTTTCTGCTATTTTGTTTTATAATTATGCAAATACCTTTTATACCTCTTTAATTGGTATAAAGTTTTATAGATATAAGGAATTTTACGGAGGTAATGAATATGGCTGTTGATAAGAACAAAGCTTTGGAAACTGCCCTTTCTCAGATTGAAAAACAGTTCGGCAAGGGTGCTGTTATGCGTCTTGGCGAGAATAAACATATGAGTGTTGACCACATTTCTACAGGTTCGCTTTCTTTGGATATTGCCTTAGGAATTGGCGGTCTGCCAAGAGGAAGAATTGTTGAAATATATGGACCTGAGTCCTCAGGTAAAACTACGCTGTCATTGCATTGTATTGCCGAGGGACAGAAGCTTGGTGGCAATGTTGCTTTTATTGATGTTGAACACGCACTTGACCCTACATATGCAGCGGCACTTGGAGTTGATGTTGATTCATTGCTTGTTTCTCAGCCTGATACAGGTGAGGATGCTCTTGAAATTGCTGAGGCTCTTATAAGAAGTGGTGCGATTGATGTTATCGTAATTGACTCAGTTGCCGCTCTTGTTCCAAAGGCTGAAATTGAGGGCGAAATGGGCGACAGCCATGTTGGTTTGCACGCAAGACTTATGTCACAGGCTCTCAGAAAGCTTGCAGGTGCTATCAATAAATCAAACTGCGTTGCAATTTTTATAAATCAGCTGCGTGAAAAGGTTGGTGTAGTTTACGGCAATCCTGAGGTTACTACCGGTGGTCGTGCATTGAAATTCTACAGCTCTGTTCGTATTGATATAAGAAAAACTGAAGCACTCAAGGTTGGCGGAGAAATAATTGGTGCTCACACAAGGGCAAAGGTTGTTAAAAATAAAATTGCTCCACCATTCAGAGAGGCTGAGTTTGATATAATGTATGGTGAGGGTATTTCTAAGGTTGGAGAAATTCTTGATATTGCCGTTAAGCTTGAAATTGTTCAGAAAGCAGGTTCATGGTTCAGCTACAACGGAAACCGACTTGCACAGGGGCGTGACAAGGTTAAGGAGCTTTTGAAGAGCAATGAGGAGCTTCGTAAGGAAATTGAAGACCAGGTATGGGCAAATGTTGATAAGCTTTATGCTCGTACTCCGTCAGGTCCTAAGGCTAAAATTACCCAGATTCCTGCGGCTGAGCAATCCGCTCCACTTCCGGAATCGGCTGACGAGCCTGCAAAGAAAAGCACTAAGAGTTCAGTAAAAATTGATGTGCTTGTTGATGACGAATGATAATAACTGCTGTTGAACCTCGAAAAAAATCATTGAGTGCAGTTTATATTGACGGTGAATACGCAATGAAGCTTGATACTCAGACATTGATTGAAAACCGCATAAAGGCGGGCAGAGAAATTGATGATGAGGAACTGCACGAAATAGTAGAGCTTAGCAATGAAAGACGAGCAAAGGAAAAAGCACTTTGGCTGATTTCATATCGTGACCATTCAAAAAAGGAGCTTACTCAGAAAATCAGACGGACATATGATGAGCAGTCAGCCGAAAAGGCAGTTGAAAGACTTGAAGAGCTTGGACTTGTGAATGATGAGGGCTTTGCAAGACGATATGCAGAACAGCTGTTATTCAGTAAGCATATGTCACCGAGGGGGGCTGTATTTGAATTATCGCGCAAGGGCATAGAAAAAGAGCTTGCAGAGCAGATTATTGGTGAGTTTGATGTTGATATTGATGAAAATATCAGATACATAATTGAACGAAAATATCGCAGAATTGATGATGAAAAAATCAGAAGAAAGGCTGTTTCTGCACTTCAAAGGCTTGGATACGGCTGGGACGATATAAAAAGAGTTATCAATTACTGCTTAGATGAAATGGAAAATGAGTCAGAAGGAGATTATCTTTTTGATGACTGAGTTTTCCATAATAATATAATATAGACATAGGGATTTTTTAATTATGAGTTACAAGGTTGGTATGGTGTCACTTGGTTGTGCAAAAAATCAGGTTGATGCGGAAATGTTACTGTTTACCCTCAAAAACAGAGGATTTGTCATAGTAAATGACCCAGCGGATGCAGATGCGGTCATTGTTAATACCTGCGGATTTATTGAGTCTGCAAAGCAGGAAAGTATTGATGAAATTATTGAGCTTGGAAAGCTTAAACAAGAGGGTACTATAAAGGCAATAATTGTTACAGGCTGTCTTGCAGAAAGATATAAGAATGAAATTACTGCCCAGCTCTATGAGGTTGATGCGGCAGTTGGTATTGGTGGCAATGCAAAAATTGCAGATGTAGTGCTTGATGTTCTTGACAATAAAAATAAAATTGAGTTGTTTCCAGATAAGCTGTGCTTGCCTCTTGAGGGTGGGCGTATTCAGTCAACACCTCCATATACAGCGTATATCAAAATAGCCGAGGGGTGCGACAACTGCTGTACTTATTGTGCAATTCCTATGATAAGAGGAAAATTCCGTAGTCGTAATATTGATGATGTTTTAAAAGAGGCTGAACAGCTTGCTCAGAGCGGTGTAAAGGAGCTTAATGTAATTGCTCAGGATACATCTCGCTTTGGAGAGGATTTAACAGGTGAACCTCAGCTTGCAAAGCTTTTGAGAAAGCTTTGTAAAATAGACGGCTTTGAATGGATTAGGGTGCTTTATTGTTATCCAGAACGACTTACAGATGAACTGATTGATACTATCGCCCAAGAAGATAAGATTGTAAAATATATTGATTTACCTTTACAGCATTGCAACGGACGAGTATTAAAGCGAATGAATCGTAAGGGTGACAGGGAACAGCTTACCGCTCTTATAAATAAATTAAGGGCAAAAATTCCAGATGTTGTAATCAGAACAACCTTTATTACAGGTTTTCCTGGTGAAACTGAGGAAGAATTTGAAGAGCTTGCCGAGTTTGCCGCAGAAATGAAGTTTGAGCGTCTTGGCTGTTTTGCCTACTCTCAGGAGGATAATACTCCTGCCGGAAGAATGCCTGAACAGCTTGATGAAGAAACAAAGCAAAAAAGAGCCGATATTATTATGGAACATCAGCAGGGAGTTATGGCAGAATATTGCGAAAGCCTTATTGATAAGGAAATAACTGTACTTGTTGAGGGCTTTGATAAGCTTGCTGAATGTTATTTTGGCAGAAGCTATGCAGATTCACCTGAGGTTGACGGTTGTGTATTCTTCACCTGCGAGGGAAGAAAGCCTGCAAATGGAGAATTTGTCAAAGTTACGATTACTGACTATATGGGTTGCGACCCTATAGGTGTTTACGCAGGTTAAGCAGATTTTTTATTACGAAAGGCAACAAAATGAATTTACCTAATAAACTTACAGTAGGACGAATAATTCTCGTTCCTTTCTTTGTAGCTGCATTGCTTGTAGGCTTCCCTTTTCATAATGTAGCTGCATTGCTCATATTTATAATTGCATCTTTAACCGATATGTTTGACGGAAAAATTGCTCGTAAATATAATCTTATTACAGATTTTGGAAAATTTGCAGACCCACTTGCCGATAAAATCCTTGTTCTTGCAGCATTACTCTGCTTTGTTCAGCTGGGATTAAGTGATTGTATTGCAGTTATAATTGTACTGTTCAGAGAATTCGCCGTTACATCAATTCGTTTGATTGCGGCATCATCAGGCAAGGTTGTTGCGGCTAATATCTGGGGCAAAATTAAAACTGTAACTCAGATGATTGCTGTTATCGCAATTTTAGCTATGCAGTCTTTTGGGGATTGTTGCGGAACAGTTTTTGCAGTATCTACCGAAACTATTGCAATGCTTTCAGGTGTTTTCTATATTATCGGTGAAGTACTTATATGGATTTCAACTTTTTTTGCACTTGTTTCAGGTGTAATTTACATTCAGCAGAATAAGCATTTTATTGCAGATATGTAATTTATGCTTTGGGTATCTTAGTGTAAAGGCTAATTATTTTATTAATATAAAATTTTTCATTAACAGCTTATAAGCCTGCTAATGCTAAAATAAGGAGTAATTTTAATGATTTTATATAACTCGCTTGGTCAGACAAGACAGGAATTTATTCCGTTTAACGGAAACAAGGTAAATATGTACACCTGCGGTCCGACAGTTTACCATTACGCACATATTGGAAACCTCAGAACATATATTATGGAAGATGTTCTTGAAAAATATCTACGCTTTGCAGGCTATGATGTTAAGCGTGTTATGAATATTACTGATGTTGGTCATCTCACAAGTGATGCCGATACAGGTGAGGACAAGATGCTTAAGGGGGCTAAGCGTGAGCATAAAACTGTTCTTGAGATTGCAAAGTTTTATACAGATGCATTTTTCTCTGATTGCGAAAAGCTGAATATAAAACGCCCTGATGTTGTTGAACCTGCTACAAATTGCATAGATGAATTTATTCATATGATTGAGGTTCTTCTTGATAAGGGTTATGCCTATATTGCAGGTGGAAATGTTTATTTTGATACTTCAAAGCTTGATGAATACTATGTATTCGGAAATATGAATGAAGATGACCTTGCTGTTGGTGTTCGTGATAGTGTTGAAGAAGATGAAAATAAAAAGAATAAAGCTGATTTTGTGCTTTGGTTTACTAAATCAAAGTTTGATGACCAGGAGCTTAAATGGGATAGCCCATGGGGTATTGGTTATCCAGGCTGGCATATTGAGTGTAGCTGTATAAGCAACAAGCATAATGGTGAATACCTTGATATTCATTGCGGTGGTATTGATAATGCCTTCCCACATCATACAAATGAAATTGCCCAGAGTGAAGCTTTCCTTGGTCATAAGTGGTGCAAATACTGGTTCCATGTTCTTCACCTCAATGATAATACAGGAAAAATGAGTAAGTCTAAGGGAGATTTTCTTACTGTTTCTTTGCTTGAAAGCAAGGGCTACAATCCGCTTGTTTATCGCATGTTCTGCTTGCAGAGTCATTACCGCAAGCCCCTTACCTTCTCCTATGAAAGCCTTGATAATACTGCAAAGGCTTATGATAAGTTAATAAAGAAAATTTCAAAGCTTTCAAAAGAGGGAACACCTGACCTTGAGTCTGCTAAGCCATACATTGACAGCTTTAACGATGCTCTTGGTAATGATATAAATACATCACTTGGTATTACCTGTGTTTATGATGTTTTAAAGGCTGAGCTTGATGATGCAACAAAGCTTTATCTCATAAATGAATTTGATAAGGTTCTTTCACTCAACCTTACAGCTGAGCAGGAGGAAAAAGCTTTAGCTGATAATAATGGTACTGAAAATCCTCTTAATGCTGAGGTTGAAGAGCTGATTGCTCAGCGTACAGCTGCAAGAGCCGCTAAGGATTGGGCAAAGGCTGATGCTATAAGAGATAAATTAAAGGAAATGAAAGTTGTTATAAAGGATACTAAAGACGGTATCGAATGGCATTTTGAATAAGCTATGAAGAACAATAAAAATTTTAAAGTATTTCTATATACAGGTATCTGCCTTGTTGCCTCAATTTTGATTATATTGCTTGCGGCAACATTCTATATGATGGCTTATACTTCATCTTCTCTGAAATCAGAGCTTGTTGATATTCCACTTGATAATGACCCCCAGAGTATTGAGGAATATTATGTTGAAGTAAAAAACAGTATGTATAGTGAGCTTAAAAATTTACAGCTTACCTATGTTGCACTATCGCTCAATAGCTTTGAAAGCATAAGGGATAACCATTACAATAATATGGAGCTTGTTTTTTCACGATATAAGAACAGCTTTGGCGAAGGCGGAAGAATTGAGTATTATAAGGTATATATTGATACCGATAAAAAGGTTATAAATGCTTATGATTACTATGAGGGAGCGTCAAAAAGCGAATCTGGCATAGGTGATAAGGAAATAACTGATTTTGATAAGCTGAAATATGAAAGCTATTTAAATGATGCATTACCTGATTATGAAAAAATGTTGAAGTCAGCTGAAGGCTGTAATGCAGTTGTTGATTTTATAAATAATGATATTAGTAATTGTTGTGGTGTGTCATTTTACTGTGATGATTTGAGAGTATATAACGAGAATTTTATGATTGATTAATATGAAAAATTAAGGCAACAAACATTTATAAAAATGGTGTTGCCTTAATTTAAATTGGATTTAAATTGGATTGGAGGAAATATGGAATTTAATTCACTTACATATGGTATTTTTTTACCTATAGTTTTTGCTGTTTACTGGGTTTTGCCACACAAATTTCGGTGGAGTCTATTATTGATAGCAAGCTATTATTTTTATATGAGCTGGAATGCAAACTATCTTGTACTTATCGTGTTTACTACTTTTGTCAGTTATCTGGCGGCATTGATTATTGAAAAATCAGATAAAAAAGGTATAAGAAAAACTGCCTTAGTGGTAAATATTATAGTTTCACTTGGTGTATTATTTTTCTTTAAATATTTCCAGTTTTTTGATAATTCGCTTGTCCTATTATTAAATAAATTTGCTATTCAGTTGCATCCTATAACTCTCAATATTTTGTTACCAGTAGGTATTTCATTTTATACATTTCAGACATTAAGCTACAGCATTGATGTTTATAAGGGAACCTGTCAGGCTGAACATCATTTTGGAAAGTATGCTGCATTCATTTCATTTTTTCCTCAGCTTGTTGCAGGACCTATTGAAAGAACACAGAACTTACTTCCACAGATAACAGAAGAAAGAAAATTTGATTATGAACAGGCAACATATGGCTTAAAGCTAATGGCATGGGGATTCTTCAAAAAGCTTGTTATTGCTGATAATGTTGCAAAAATTGTCGATAATATTTATAATTCGTTGAATGATTATTCAGGTTTCTCACTTGTATTGGCTACGATATTATTTACATTTCAGATTTATTGCGATTTTTCTGGTTACTCTGATATTGCAATAGGCACAGCTAAAACATTAGGTATAGATTTAATGACAAACTTTAAAAGTCCATATTTCTCAACGAGTATTAAAGAATTTTGGAGTAGATGGCATATTTCGCTTTCTACATGGTTCAGAGATTATGTTTACATACCATTAGGAGGCAACAGGTGCGGAAAAATCCGAAAAAATTTGAACTTGATTATAACATTTTTAGTAAGTGGTCTATGGCATGGTGCAAACTGGACTTATATATTTTGGGGCGGAGTTCATGGAGTTGCTCAGGTAATTGAGAAAAATTTGTTTCCTAAATCCAAGAAAAATAAAAGTAAAATTCTATGGTGGCTGAAGGTTTTAGTTGTATTTGTTTTTTGTTGCTTTACATGGATATTTTTCAGAGCAAATACCCTTGCAGATGCGGGATATGTTTTAACTCATATGTTTTCCGGAATTGGAAATTTTACCGCATATATAAAAAATGGTATTATTGATATTAACATTACAAATTTTGACTTATTAAAAATCTTTGCAGCTGTACTAATTTTGAGTGTATTTGATTTTCTTTCACTTCGTTTTGATGTTATAAATTTAATAAGCAAGAATAAATGTTTTATCAGATATAGTTTTTATTTTGTAATTCTTATAATTATCATATTTTTCAGAGCAACAGAAGCAAGCACTTTTGTTTATTTCCAATTTTAGTGAGGTGCAAAATGAAAAAATTTTTAATAAAGGTATCTATATTTTTAGTATTTTGTCTTGCACTTGAAGTAATACCGTCTGTAGTAATTGACCCATATAATGTTTTCCATTGGCGAAATATTGTTGATAATGGTATTGAGCCGAATAAGAACTATATAAAAATGAAGTATGTTCTCAGCAATCCTGATAAATATGATAGCTTTATTTTTGGAGATTCAAGAATAGGCTCAATACATAGTGAAAATATTGAAGGTTTGAATTGCTACAATATGACATATTCTATGGGACTTCCATATGAAAATCTTGATAATATAAAAACATTGATTTCTAAAAATATTAAAATAAAGAAAATATTTGTAGGGGTAGACAATATTTCATATACTGAAAATAAGGATAATCATTTTGATGCGATGAGGTTATCTTACGAGAAATCAAGAAATCCGTTTACATTTATTAGTAAATTTATAAATCCTATTACTGCATTTCAGTCCCTTGATGTTAATGGTGATATTAATACTGGGGAGAGTTATTTAAATATTGACAGCTTTTATACATATGGCTGGTGGTGTGATTATGATTTTCCATCAACAATTACAGCTGCTCAAATGTTGAAGCCAAGTACTGGTTTTGAATATAAGATGGACGAAACACTTGAAAGTATCAATGAAATTGTAAAAATATGCAATTATAATGGTATTGAGGTAATATTTTTTACTAATCCAATGCTGGAGGTAACATATAAATCAGCATTAGCAAAGAATTATTATGAATTTCTTGAAAGACTTGCAGAAATAACAGATTACTATAATTTTAGCGGACTTAATGATATTACAACTGATGTAAATAATTATATAGATTCCAGTCATTATAATGCTTATGTTGGAGATATGATTATAGATAGTATGACAAAAGGTAAAAATGATAGTAAGCTATATAATCAGGGCTTTGGTTATTATGTGACATCAGATAACTTTGATGAATTTATAAGTATTATAAAAAGTAATGATCTAAAAGAATAAAATAAAAATCCCCTCCATATATATTTATCGGAGGGGATTTTATGCGTTTATTAATACTTACAAAGCGTAGCCTTATTACAATCGGTTTTTGTTTAGTCATCGCATTGGTGGCAACGGCATTGGTGGTTTCAACAACAATTAATTCAGTTCAGACAGCCAGTACGGAGCGTGAAATCCCTATTTATTGCGTGGATACCGACAAAAAGCAGGTTGCCTTGTCATTTGATGCCGCATGGGGAAACGAGCAGACAGACACCCTGTTGCAGATACTTGATAAATATAATGTTAAAAGCACATTTTTCCTTGTTGGGCAATGGGTAGATAACTATCCTGACAGCGTAAAGGCTATAGCTGAAAAGGGGCATGATGTAGGAAATCACAGCAATACACACCCTTATATGACAAAGCTTTCGACAAGCGATATGACAGGTCAGATACAGGCGTGCAATGAAAAAATCAAAAATATTACAGGAAACGAAACCACACTTTTCAGAGCACCATATGGTGACTACAATAATGATGTAGTTAAATCAGTTAATGGCTGTAATATGTATTGTGTACAATGGGATGTGGATTCTCTTGACTGGAAAGACCCTACACCTCAGCAGATAACCGCAAATGTAGTTAAAAAGGTGAAGAATGGCAGTATTATTCTGATGCATAACGGAGCAAAAAATACTCCTGAAGCATTACCGATGGTTATTGAGGGTTTACAGGAGCAAGGATATGAAATTGTACCAATTTCACAGATTTTATTACAGGGTGAATATTATACAGATGTTCAGGGAAAAATGTGTCCTAAAAATGTGACAACATCTCCGAGTGATTAAGGATTATAAAATAATGATTTAAAAATTGAACAGTAAGCTAACAATTAATGTAGTAGCTTACTGTTCATACACTAATATGAAGTTGTATAATAATAAAAAAGTTATTAAAACTTTGTGAGTACAAAATATGTGAAAGAATTGTTGAAAATTATAAATAGCTCTTTTAATTCACAAACTATAATGCTATAATATGTTTAGTAATTATCAGGGGTGTCTTGTTTGAGCAATGTGGGAAGAAGTATTTTCAAGGCTATTCATGAAGGTAAATGGCTGAATATTGAATATAAAAATAAAAATGAACAAATTACAAAATATTGGATTGGTATTAATAATTTAAATATAAGATCAAAAACTCTCTCCGTAGATGCTATGCATATTGTAAACTATAGTATAAAAAGTTTTAATATATTTATAGAGCGGATAATTTCTGCTTATGTTATTGATGGTACATATCAACCAATTAATTATAAATTAATAGAAAATATTAAAAGATACCCAGAGAAATATTATTTTATATTTAACAACACTGCCAATCTAAAAATACTTAATTACCTTACAGAATGTAGTAAGCTTGATACTGTTCCCTATCAATCGAATTTTCATCTTATTAATCGTCTTGATAATCAGATAATGCAAACCGACTATTACAGACTTGATGATGAACAATTTAAAGCTATTATACGAAATTTTCAGCATAAATCTTCTAATAAACAATTTAATAATTATTCAAATATCTGTCAGCTGTGTATGAATGTTCTTAGTGTAAATACTTCAAAGGGACTCTATATGCTTGCCTATAGAGAATTAAATCTTGATGTGAAAGAAAAAGTGCTTAAACCTAAAAGTGAAATTAATATTTGTCGAGAGTTTAGTATAAATGGAATTAAACAGAGTGTACATCAGTTTCTTGATGCTGAGGATTATTTTTTACTTGAAAATTTTGAAGATAACCTTGAAGTTATCAAAGATAAAATTGCATATTCTCAAAACTATAAGGCTTTTGTAAATGATATGCCATATATAATGAGCATAGAGTCAACGGTAAATGTTCCGTTAGATTACGAGTATAGAGCAATACTTGATATGTATGAAAAAAATGATATTACGACCCCTATTAAGGCATTTTTTGGTGATATTGTTTCCCCATACAGAAACAGAAAAGATTATCCAATAACTCTGTTAAGCAAGAAAGTTAATCTTGATCAACTTCTGGCAATTCACTATGCAATGAAGTATCCTATTTCTTACATACAGGGACCACCTGGAACAGGAAAAACTCAAACTATTATAAACACAATTATTACTGCTTTTTTTAATGAAAAAACCGTCCTATTTTCTTCATATAATAACAAGCCTATTGATAGTGTGTTTGAAGCATTAAGTAGCATAAATTTCAGAGGAAAAACAATTCCTTTCCCTATTTTGAGAATAGGAAACAAACAAAAAATAATGGAATCTATTAATAGTATAAAACAGCTTATTAATGCAACACAAAATATTACTATATATAACTCTACTCTTGATAAAAATAAAGAAGCAAAAGCAGAACAAACTAAACAACTAACTGAATTACTTAAAAATCATGAAAAAATTATTGATTTAAACGAAAGAAAGGAAGCGATTGAAGATTTAAAAAAAATTAATAATAATATGAATTTCAGAATGAATCTTGATGCCTTTCAGTTAAATAAGGTTAATCAGGAATTAGCACAAATTGGTGAAGCTACTGATGAGCAGGCTCTTGCTTTACTTAATGATAATGAAGAAAGCTTTTTAAGCTATCTTTACTATACATCTGCAAAATATATCAAAAAACTAAATGAACCAAAATACAATGAATTTAGAGATATAATTTATTTAGCTGATGAAGATGAATGTGTAAAAAAATTCAGCAGTTATATAAGTAAAAATGATAATTTTGAGAAACTCTTAAAAGTTTTTCCTATTATGACCTCAACATGTATTTCTGCACATAAAATTGGAGTTCCAAAGCCTTACTTTGATATGACAATTATAGACGAGGCAAGTCAATGCAACCTTGCAATGTCGCTATTGCCAATTATAAGAGGAAATAAGCTTATGTTAGTAGGTGATCCTCAACAATTAAATCCAGTCATTGTTCTTGATAGCATAGCAAATAACACTTTAAAAAATAAATATAATATTTCAGAAGAATATGATTATATAAAAAATTCAATTTATAAAACATATCTTGCATGCGATTCTGTAAGTAATGAAATTTTATTAAGCTATCATTATAGATGTAATAAAAACATCATTGATTTTAATAATAAGAAATACTATAATAATAAACTGAAGATAAAATCTCAATCAAATAATAAAAATCCACTTGTATTTATAGATATTCCTCAAAATACTACATCTTATAAAAATACTTCGCCAGCAGAAACTGACAAAATTATTCAATATGCTAAGAATAATGGTGATAGATCTATTGGAATAATCACTCCATTTGCTAATCAAAAAAACTATATTAACAAAGCACTTAGTGATGCAAATATAAAAAATGTCACCTGTGGAACAGTACATACATTTCAAGGTGATGAAAAGGATGTTATATTATTTTCACTTGCTATAACCGATAAAACGCATATTAATACATATGATTGGCTAAAAAATAATAAAGAACTTATAAATGTAGCTGTTTCAAGAGCTAAGGAACAAATAATTGTTTTTTCAAGTCAAAAGGAATTAGATCGTTTACATAAAAATAATGAACGAGATGATATTTATGAGTTCGTCAATTATGTTAAAAGTAAAGGAATTTCAAAAGTCACTCCTCTTGATGTAACATCAAGAGCTTTAGGTATAAAACCATATAGTACTGAAACGGAGGAAGCGTTTTTAGAAAATCTAAATCATTCTCTTACAACTATTTTATACACTGAGGGTAAATATAGTATAGAAAGGGAAGTTGCTATTTCTCAAGTTTTTAGTGACAATACTCCATATAATGATTTATTTTATACAGGAAGATTTGATTTTGTTATTTATATTCGTGATTATAACAAACAAAAGATTCCTGTCCTTGCAATCGAATTGGATGGAAAAGAGCATTTTGAAAATGAAATTGTAATGATGCGAGATAAAAAGAAAAATGAAATATGCAAAAATCATGGATTTGACCTTATTAGAGTTGAGAACTCTTATGCACGAAGATATAACTTTATAAAAAATGTTCTTATCGACTATTTTGGTAAACGCAGAAGATAATAAAAAGGCTGTAAAAATTAAGTTTTAGTAACTATAATTTTCACATAACCTTTTCAAAAATTTTTACAAATCAAGCTGCAATGCTATTCGTAATTGCGTATCAAAGAAATTACCTTGCCAAGTAATACTACTTCATCAACAATAATTGGTTCAAATAAATCATTTTCTGGTTGTAAACGAAAATGTCCATTTTCCTTATAAAATCTTTTTACAGTTGCTTCGTCACCAACAAGGGCAACAACTATTTCACCATTTTCTGCCACAGGTGTACGATTACAGATTACAATATCATTATCATAGATACCAGCTTTAATCATACTCTCACCAGTAACCCTCAAAGCAAATAATTCTCTGCCACGCTTTAATGCTTCTGGTACAGGCACATAACATTCAATGTCTTGAACAGCTAAAAGCGGATAGCCTGCTGCTACTTTTCCGAGTACAGGCACACTTGCACTTCTTTCCTCACCGCTGATATGAATACATCTGTTCACACCATGCTCTCGTGTGATAAAGCCTTTTTCTTCAAGTGCCTTTAAGTGGTGATGAACTGTTGAGGTTGAGCTTAATCCTACCTCATCACATATTTCACGCACAGACGGAATGCGTCCATCTGCTGAGCATTGTTTCAGAAAGTCAAATATTTTTTGCTGACTTTTACTTAATGGTTTCATAAGCTCACTCACCTTTCAAAAATATTATATCATATTGCAACTGAAAAATCAAACATTTGTTCATAATTAGTTTTGCTTTGTATCACAATATTTTGTGTTATATAATAAATTGTCAGAAAATGATTTGATGATGTTGTATTTTGTTATAAGAAAGAGGTTGCTAAAACTTTTCAATGCAAATTCAAGATAAATTCACACAGTTTTCATATAAATAGTGTTTAATATAGGTGTACTCAAAAGACGGAACCGCAACCGTCAGAGTATATTGTTCTACCCTCCTCCATGCAATCCGATTTAGAGGATTGTAATTGTACCCCTCATTTTTAAAGAACAGGAAAAATCCAAGCCTTCCGTAATGGGCTTGGATTTTTCGCTTTAGACCAAAAGACTATTTTATTAATTTGAAAGGCGATTTAGCTATGACTTATTCACGATTAAAATTCCAGCAATATTTTATTGATACAAGTCAGGATTATAATAATACCGGCAAAGCAAGAATTAAAATTAATTACAGGTCCTTAAAATATGAGTGTAACGGATTAGAAAAACTTCTGCATTTTAGTCATGAGGTTAATTATGAAATCCATTTTGAGCAGGATAGAAATGTAATTCAGATAAATTTTCAGCAGACTAATGGAAATTCAGATTGGTTTGCAAATATTGCAGAGTTTTCAAGCCGATACTATGATGCCATTGATTATAAAGGAAAAAAATTAAAGCTGAGGGTGCATCATGGTTGGGGTGAAATGTATCGTTCAATTAAGAATATTGTTCGTGAAGAATGGCTATATTTTCATAATAACCACCCTGATGCAGCTACAGAAATAGTTGGTTGGTCGCTGGGTTCTGGTCAGGCAATTTTGTGCTGTCAGGATTTGAACTATAATTTTAATGTTAAACCGTATTTATATACATACGGCAGTGTAAGACCTTTTAAATATACGATATTTAATAAGCGATTGATGAAAGATTATCTTAGTAGTATCAGCACAGAAGCGTGGAATTTTGCGAATGTTAATGATATAGTGACCTATATGCCACCGTTCAGGGGATTTACTATGATAAACCGAGTTAATGTCGGTAAGGATAAAATTACGCTGAAAAGACTTTTTGACCCCTATCATTACCACACAATATATGATAGGGAAGAGCTTTATGATATACCGCAAATAAAATAACAGTTGAAAGGGAAAACAGGATGATTTTATATATTAATAGTTGTGTAAGGGAAATTTCAAGAACCGATAAAATAGCAAGGGCTTTGTTGGAAATCCTTGCAAAATCAGAAGAAATAACAGAACTTAAGCTTGATAAAGAAAATTTGCAGTATATTGATAATGAAAGACTGCAACAGAGAAGTAAGCTGAATGCTGAAAATGATTATGATAATTCTATATTTAAGTATGCAAAACAATTTGCAAGTGCTGACACAATAGTAATATCTGCACCATATTGGGATTTTTCATTTCCAACATTACTTAAAATGTATATTGAAAATATATATGTGACAGGAATTGTATCTGAATATGGTTCAGACGGACAACCGAAAGGTTTATGCAAGGCAAAAAAGCTATATTATGTTACAACAGCAGGAGGAAAATATACACCGAACTATAGCTATGATTATATAAAAGCATTGGCAACCGAGCATTTTGGAATAGATGAGGTAAGACTGATAAAGGCAGAAATGCTTGATGTTGACGGATTTAATTCAGATGAAATTGTAAATAGTGTAATTGAAAATCTGGAAAAGAATATATAACGGAATAGATAAATTTGTCTTTAAAATGCCTGCATATTGACATATTTATAAGTTTTATGTAAAATAAAATAAGCATATTATTCTATTGCAAATAAACAAAATAGTTTTTGGTCAACACAATATTAATAGTATATAAAATATTTAAGGAGAATAAAGACTATGAATTTTAAAAAATCCGTTACATTAATAATGTTTTCAGCAATGCTGATTGTTACAGCATTTTCAGGCTGTAAGTCATCATCATCATCAACAGTTGAGCCGTATATCAGACCTGCAACTGTTGCACCTGCTACTGCTGATGAAGTGATTTTTACAGCACCATTAAATGATGAAACAGAGCTTGAAACCACAACTCCTAATACAGAGGAATATAAGGCGGTATTTGATGAATACAGCAATAATATGGTTTTTACAACTATGAATATATTAAATGATATAAAGTCAGCAGAAATTAATGCCTATGCAAAAAACATCGCAAATGATGGTAGAGAGCAATTAGCAACTATTTATAATCAGGGACTTGGTGAGTTTGTAGATATATTGCGTAATAGTGGAACTACCGAAGAAGAGTATGATTACTGGGTAGATAAGCTTCATACAATTTATGACCAGCAGTTTAATTCAATAAGTAGTGCTGAAAATAATGAAGATTATGAGGACAGAGATTATTAATAATTTTTCAGTATAATAAAACCTCCTAAGATAGTAAAAATGCTGTCTTAGGAGGTTTTATATTTATTGATTGCTGTATGTATGGTCGCATATTTCGTTGATTTTATCTCTTAAAATAAGAAAATCATTAAATGCATCAGGCTTTTTGCGTGGATCTCTTAGCAGAGCGGCAGGGTGGAGCATAGGCATCATAAGTACACCGTTTTTCTCAATCCACATACCATGTTCCTTGGTAATTTTAATATCAGGCTTTATGATTTTAGCCGCAGCAATTCGTCCAAGACAAACAATGATTTTTGGTCTTATAAGTCTGACCTGATCTCTAAGCCATTCAATGCATTGTTCCTGCTCCTCAGGCTTTGGATCTCTGTTCTTAGGCGGACGGCATTTTACAATATTTGCGATATAAATATTACTGTTGCGGTCAAGGTCAACAGCGGCAAGCATTTTATCAAGAAGCTTGCCAGCTCTGCCAACAAAAGGTTCGCCCTGTAAATCCTCGTTTTCGCCAGGACCCTCACCAATAAACATAACCTCGGCATCAGGATTTCCAACCCCCACAACAACATTATTTCTTGTTGTGCAAAGCTCGCATTTCTGGCAGGCACTGCACTCAGCTTTTAATTCGTCCCAACTTTTATACATAGGTAAATCCTCCGAAACATATTATTTTAAAAATATAACAAATAAATAAATGAGTTGAAATTTTAAATAAATAGTAGTAAAATATATATAAACGACATTCTCAGAAAGGGAGTGTCAGATTTTTATGAATGGTGGTAAAAGAAATGAAAGTAATGGTTGAAACATCAGCACATCATATTCATGTAACAAAAGAAACATTTGCGACTTTATACGGAGCAGATGCAAAGCTTACAAATAAGAAGGACCTTTCACAGCCCGGACAGTTTGCGTGTGCAGAAAAGGTAACAGTAGTAGGACCAAAGGGTGAAATGAAAATGTCAATTCTCGGACCTGAGAGAAATGCAGATCAGGTTGAAATTTCACTTACAGATGCACGCAAGCTTGGAATAACAGCTCCAGTAAGGGAATCAGGCGACATTGCAGGCACACCAGGCTGTAAGCTTGTAGGACCTGCTGGCGAAGTAGAAATTGAGTGCGGAGTAATTGTCGCAAAAAGACATATACACCTTGACCCAAAGACCGCAGAAGAATTTGGCTTAAAGGATAAGCAGGTAGTATCCGTAAAAGTAGGCGAAAACACAGGCAGAGCAACAACATTTGGAGATGTAGTAATCAGAGTAAATGCAAATTACGCACCTGCAATGCACATTGATACAGACGAATCAAATGCGGCAGGACTTGGCGGAACAGTTGACGGTGAAATTATCGCATAATTGAATTTGTCGGATAAAATAAAATTAATCATACATATTCCCCTTGGTGAACAAGGGGAATATTTTTTACAGATTAAGGAAGGTATGAAGAAAGTCAGGAAAAATTTCACGCCAAGCGGATTCATTGTGGTCATTTTCAAATAAAATAACCTCGTTCATTTTGTCGTAAGGATAGCCGACCTCAGGCAACAAATCGTACATCATTTCAACACTTGGAAAAATTTCCTGTTCAAGACCTGCACCACCGGAATACATATAGATATATGGCATAATATCAGAAATTTTAGAGGAAAGATAATTACGCCAGCTTTGCTCGCTGTAGAGCAGAAAGGCAGGGGAGAAAGCACCAACATAAGAAAATTTATCAGGGTGTTCAATGCCAGCAAAAAAAGCCTGCAAACCGCCTGAGGAGCAACCGCAGACAGCAACATTATCCCTGTCTGCGAGTACAGGAAAATTATCCTCAACATATGGAATAACAACATTCATAAGGAAGTTATCAAAGATTTCGCCCTCAGGCTTTGAAAAATTATCCATTGAATCGTGGCAGATAACTTCACCTATTGAAGCAGGAGTAAGCTCATTGTCACGCCAAGCATTGCCGTTGTCGATACCAACAATAACAGCAGACTTTCCACTGACAGCAAATTCATTTTCAACCGCCTGAGTAACCCCAACAGCACCGAACGGAGTAGGAAATTCATCAAAAAGGCATTGACCGTCAGTCATATAGATTACAGGGAGTAATTGATTTTCGGAATGTTGTGGAACAAAAATCCAGATATTTCTGTTATCTTTATCAGGGAATGGCAAAGAAGCCGTAAAAATCTGAGAATTAATCATAATAAAAATCACCTACTAATATTAAAGCATAAAAATAAGGCAGTTGCAATGGTATAAAAGAAAAAAATCTGCCAAGAATAAAAACAGAGGTGATAAATAATGATAAATGATGTAGAGATGCTGACATATGTACTGCAAAACGCAGAAATGGGCTGTCAGGGAATAACCTGTGTAAGAAAGGATATAAAGGACAGCGAAATAGACGGAGTACTATGTGAGCAGCTTGTAAAGTACGGAAAAATCTATCATTGTGCAAACAATATGCTCAGGAACAGAGGAGAAGAGATACACCATGTAAGTCCAATGACAAAGGCAATGACAAGGGTAGCGGCAAGCCGAGATTTAAAGCGTGACTCATCAGCCTCGCACATAGCAGAAATGATGATAAAGGGCAATACAATGGGTGTAAACAAAATGGCACGACACATAAGAAACTATGAGGGAAATGACGAAAGCATAAAAATGCTTGCAAGAAAAATGCTTGATACAGAGGAAGAGAACATCAGAGAAATGAAGTCATTCATAGGCTGAAAAAGAACCGCCAATCGCAGGATATATCAGACGATTGGCGGTTCTTTATGCGTTTAATTAATAATCAATGCAAATGACTAAGCTTTTAAATTATACAATAAAAACCGCAAGGCATACAGCTTATGCCATATGCCTTGCGGTGAAAAGTGGTAAAATTTTATTTGTGGAAACAGAAAATTATTTCATACTGTTTTCGTAAGATTCAATCATCTTTTTAACCATTTGACCGCCAACAGAGCCTGCTTCTCTTGCAGAAATATCGCCGTTGTAGCCCTGCTTAAGGTTTACGCCAACCTCGTTGGCACATTCCATTTTAAAGCGTTCCATAGCTTCTCTTGCCTGTGGTACATTAAGCTGATTATTGTTGCTTGACATAATTGAAAACTCCTTTAATTTAAAAACTTCTAAAAATCATCAATATTTAGCATAGCCGAATTTTACTTTTTCAGCACAATCATCCGACTATGCATAATCAAGCAAATTCGTATATGAAATATCAGCGATTTTAAATAATCTATATTAAGCGACTTGCTGACATCTCAGTTCGTTGTCGCAATAGTATTGTATGTCGCTTAATTCAGATTATTATTTGTAGTTTTTGCAATTTATTTAGGAAGTTTTTGTATTGATTTTTTAAAATTTATATTATAAGACCTTATTTTTCTCCTTTATCTCGTAATCTTTCTAACTCTGCAATCTGTTCCTCTTGGTAGTAAGATTTAAAACCATTAGGTAGAGTAGCACCTATTAAATTTGAGACTTTTAAATTTACTCCAGATAAATTTGCCCGAGATAAATTTGCCTCAGATAAATTTGCTCCAGTTAAATCTGCGTTAGTTAAATCGGCGTTAGTTAAATTTGCCCCAGATAACTTTGCCTCAGGTAAATTTGCTCCAGTTAAATCTGCGTTAGTTAAATCTGCGTTAGTTAAATTTGCGTTAGTTAAATTTGCCCCAGATAACTTTGCCTCAGATAAATTTGCTCCAGATAAATTTGCTCCAGATAAATCTGCCTCAGATAACTTTGCCCCAGATAAATTTGCCTTATATAAATTTGCCCAAGATAAATCTGCGTTAGTTAAATTTGCTCCAGTTAAATCTGCGTTAGTTAAATTTGCCGCAGATAACTTTGCCAACAATAAATTTGCCTCAGATAACTTTGCCCCATATAAATTTGCCTCATATAACTTTGCCCCATATAAATTTGCCTCATATAACTTTGCCTCATATAACTTTGCTCCAGATAAATCTGCCTCAGATAAATCTGTCTCAGATAAATCTGTCCCAGATAAATTTGTCCCAGATAAATTTATCCCAGATAACTTTGCATCAGTTAATTTTGCCCCAGATAAATCTGCACTATTTAAGTTTGCTTTATATAGATTTGTCTTTGTAAGAAATACTTTTTGATATATGCAATTTCTAAATATACTGCTCAACATATTATCATTGCTGAAAATATCAAAAGCAATATTATATATATTTGTATATAAATTAATTTTTTCATCTGTTTCTAAATATTCCTGATAAGCAAAGACATAAATATTAATTATGTTAACATATATTTCCGTCATTTTCTTAATTGGATTTTTTTCATCCTTTAAATATTTCCATACTATTGAACCGTCTAACAGCATTTTTTCAAAAAATTGTGGCAAACACTTTTTATAATGCTCATTTTCTGGAAATTCGGATTTATTGTGTTTTTTATCGCTTTCGGCTCTTAGTTGAATAAATTCTAAAACCTTTTCTGCAATATTCCCATATGCACATAATTCGCATACGGTGTCAATAATTTGTTTTATTTCCTCATCAGATAAATTATCAGATAAGTTATTATAAAGCTGATTAAGCTCTCTGTAAATTTTTTCACACAAGAAGAAATCTCTTATATTATTGTGATAAAATTCAACTGCACCATTAGTAGTGTTTATGTTCCAATAGCTGCATAGGGCATAGCTTCTTTCGGTAATTTCCTGAGCTGTAACATCATCGGTAATACCTTGTACAATTTCCTTTAACTCTTGACCAGATAGAACAAATTTGTTGTTGCCAGATTTATACATTCTGTAGGCTATTTCTTCATTTACCCTATAAATACAGTCTTTATAAGAATAAATATTATGAAAATACTTATAAGTTATACTACTGTTATATTCAGTTTCTGTAATAACATTATAAAAAACCTTGTTGAATATTGTCCAATGATTATCAAGATTATCAGCAAGGCTTTTGCCATTTGCACAAAGCATATAGAGCATCATAGGAGTGTCACAGACACCGTCTGAGTCCTCATCATCAATGTTTGTAATATATTCTTCAACCATTGGCTCAATAGTTTGATTACATACAAATTTATATTTATCTAACCATTGCTTTCTTTTTTCCTTGTCAAAATGCTTCAAATATATACTGATAGTTTTTTTATGGTTGGAAACATTAGCGTACTTTGGTCGAGTTGTAACAATAACCTTGTGTGTTCCTAAAAGATATTGTAATTCATCAAGCAGGTTTGTATAACCTATATTTTCAATTAAGCACAATTCATCATAACCGTCAAGGACAATAACTGCATTTGGAAAT
>JAKSRB010000080.1 GCA_024403825.1 Ruminococcus sp.
TAATTTCATAAAAACACACAAGGCAGAGCTGATTATTGATGTATCAGCTCTGCCTCATTATATTTAATATTACTTAAAAATTTCAGGGTGCATTCGGCTATAATGAAATATGTATTGCTGTGCTATGCCTGCATATTCGCCAAAATCCTGTGGTTTCATCTCAGGAAACAGCGTTGCCATTGCTCTTTTCATCCACACATCAAGCGGAAATGCTTCTATTCGGTGCATACCAAACAGCAAGGTGCAATCCGCTACCTTTACGCCTACTCCTGTTATTTTCATTAGCTCTCTGCGTGCGGTTTCATAATCTGCTGTTCGGCATAATTCAAGATTTACTTCTCCTCCTGCTACCTTTTGTGCCGCATCAATCAGATAGCGATTGCGAAAGCCTGCACGCAATGGTGCAAGCTCTTCAACGCTCAATTCCGCCATTCTTTCTGCGGTCGGAAATGCATACTCATTTTCTCCAAGCTTTTCACCAAAGCTTTCGCATAACCTCTGTACTATTCCCTTTATTCGCTTGATATTATTATTCTGCGATATTATAAATGTGCATAGTGCTTCATATGGCTCCTGCTGTAGTATTCTTATTCCAGATGCATAGCCTGCCGCCTCTTTTAGTATCGGATGTATTTTGCTTATCTCTTCTTTGATTTTTGCATAGTCAAGCTCTAAATCAAAGTATTTTTTCCAGATTTGTTCGTAATCCTCTTTACTTGAGTTTTCTATATACAAATCCGTTCCGCTAAGCCTTACTGTTACACTTTTATTATAGGCTATTCCCTTAAAGCTTCCGTCAGGCTGTTCGCTCCACCTGAAGCTTTGTCCGCAGTCAAGCGTTTGGGCAAGGTCTAAATCCTGAATATTACTGATTTTTATTCCGCCTGTGATTTTCTCACATTCCATAGATTGGTTCAAACTCATTTTCTGTACTTCGGTGGCTCGGTTTCATATACATTATTTCCCTCGCTGTCGATTGCAACTATACAAGGAAAATCTTCTACCGTATATCTTCTTATTGCTTCTGTTCCTAAATCCTCATAGCAGAGCATTTCCTCTGCCTTTATACTTTTTGCTATTAAAGCAGCTGCTCCGCCTATTGCTACAAGATATACACATTTGTTTTTTACTATTGAGTCTATTACAGCCTGATTCCTTGCTCCTTTTCCTATCATTCCTTTTAATCCAAGGTCAAGTAAGGAGGGGGCATATTTATCCATTCTGTAGCTTGATGTCGGTCCTGCCGGTCCTACCGCATAACCAGGCTTTGCAGGGGCTGGTCCTACATAATATATTAATTCTCCTTTTATATCTACAGGTAATTCCTTTCCCTGTTCAATCAGCTCAAATAATCTTTTGTGTGCCGCATCTCTTCCTGTTAATATTGTTCCTGTAAGCAGGACGCTGTCGCCTGCTTTTAAGTCCTTTATATCTTCATCTGTTATAGGCAGATTTATCTTTTTTACCATTTGTTTTCGCCCTCTCTGTCTTTTATATTTCTGCACTGGCATGTCTTGCCGCATGACAGCATATATTTACTGCCACCGGCATTCCTGCTATGTGCGTTGGCGAGGTTTCAACATTTACACCTATTGCAGTTGTGTTTCCACCTAAGCCGGCAGGTCCAAATCCCATTTTATTTATCTCTTCAAGCATTTCATCTTCAAGCTCCGCATAACGCACATCCTCATTATGTGTGTTTATTGGTCGGAAGGTTGCCTTTTTGGCAAGCTGTGCCGCACGCTCAAAGGTTCCGCCTATTCCTACTCCAACTACTATCGGTGGGCATGGATTAGGTCCTGCATTGCGAACTGTATCAAGTATAAACTGCTTTACACCCTCTATTCCGTATGACGGTGTCAGCATTTTTATTGCTGACATATTCTCACTTCCAAAGCCCTTTCCGCCTGCTGTGATTTTTATTTTATCTCCGCTTACTATTGTTGTATGTATTATTGCAGGTGTGTTATCCTTTGTATTAACTCTGTCAAATACTGGGTCGCTTACAACACTTTTTCTCAGATAACCGTCCGCATATGCCTGACGCACACCCTCATTTACAGCATCATTGAAGCTTCCGTCCTCAATTACAACCTTGTCGCCATATTCTACAAATAATATTGCCATTCCTGTATCCTGACAAAGTGGGATTTGCTCGCTTGCCGCAATTTTATCATTTTCAATTATCTGTGAAAGCACACTTTTTCCAACAGGTGAGCTTTCCTTTTCACATGCTGTTGTAAGTGCTTCCATAATATCCTTACCTATATAGTAATTGCAATCCATAAATAGCTTTTTTACGGTAGCTGTAACTGTTTCAGCCTTTATCTGTCTAATATTCATAGGATTATTCCTTTCTGTGCATTTTGTGTTAATAACTATTATTCATATTATAAGCTATTTTCAGATATATTGTCAACAACAATAATATAACAGGGAGTTGTGTGAGTACCTGATAAAACAAATTTTATAATTAATTTAATTAAATTAACATTGACATTTAAAAGCCTCAAAAATCCTTTAATTTTATTTATTAGTATGGTATAATCAAAATATCAAATGAAGGGGGAGTCAAAATAATGGAAAGCATAATAGTATATCATGGAAGTACACAAATCGTTAAATATCCTGAAATAAGGACAGCGAGATATAACAAAGACTTTTATTTTGGCTTTTACTGCACCATTATGCCTGAGCAGGCTAAAAGATGGGCTACCAGATTTACAGGAACAGGTATTGTCAACGAGTATATGTACACATCCAACAAAGATATGAAAGTTCTTGCTTTTTCAGAGATGACAGAAGAATGGCTTGATTTTATTGCTGACTGCCGTCTTGGAAAATCACATAACTATGATATTGTTGAGGGTCCAATGGCTAATGATACAATATTCAATTATGTCCAGGACTTTGTTGACGGCAAAATTACAAGAGCTGCATTTTGGGAGCTTGCTAAGTTTAAAAAGCCTACACATCAAATCAGTTTTCATACCGCAAAGGCACTTACAACACTTGAATTTTTGAAAGGATATGAAGTATATGATTAAAAATGATTCTGCATTATTCTATACCTGTAGCCTGATTGAGTTTATCGGCAGAAAATGTCACCAAAAAAGAGGAGATATTGTAAAATTGCTTGGTAAAAATACAGTTAATCGAATTTATAAGAATGCTGATGTTCTTCATTGTGAAGTGATTGATGCCGTTGCCGACAGATATATTGAACTGCTGAATATACCAAACGGTGATTATGACAATGTTGCATTATGTAAATATACCGTTCCTGATTATTGGGCTATTGGTGCTGTTTACGAAAGGTTGATTGAAGATATATCTGAAGATATTTCTGCCGAAAAAATAATTGAAGTATATACATCATGGATTAGTGATGCAATATCAAATTACAACACCGATTTTTATTATCAATCTCGAGATTATCTGGCAGAATGTTATCTTGAAGGGTACATTCTGTAACCCATATTATCGCATACTTACCTTACAATATTACTATATAAGCTATGCTTAAAAAGTCCGATAAAACGGGCTTTTTTATTTTTACAGACTTCAAACCCTATATACACCTTAAATGCATCTTACACTGCATTTAAGCATTTCACCTGTTATAAAATGCAGCTTACCGAAAACCGTTTGCATTTGCAGAAAATATATTATACAATAAAATCACAACGGAAGGAGAAGTATAATGCGATTGAAAATTTTAAGAGATAATAAAATTTCAGAGCCTTGTGTGACTATAGAATACAACGAAGAAACCAAGGAAATTACAGAGCTTATCGAAATGGTCAGACTTTTTGGCAACACAATTCAGGCAGATATTAACGGCAGCAGCTTTGTGCTTCAGCTTAAGGATATATATTACTTTGAAAGCGTTGATGACAACAGTTACATATATACTAAAAATCAGGTTTACAGCACACAAAGCAAGCTATACAAAATAGAAGAAAAGGTACAGAATATGAGCTTTGTAAGAGTAAGCAAAAGCTGTATTTTAAACATCACCAAGCTAAAGAGCGTTAAGCCTTACCTTAACGGAAGATTTGAAGCTACTATGCTGAATGATGAAAGGTTAATCATAAACCGCCATTATGTGGCAGACTTTAAAAGGAAATTTGGTATTTGAGGTGATAGTATGATAGAGAAAATCAAAAAATATTTTATACTTGATTGTGTAGTTTTTACGCTGATGACTATAGTAATACAAACCTTTTACAAGGTGTCAGGTATTATTGAATATTTTTCATCAATGAGCTTTGTGGATTGTTACAATATTATTTTGCAGTATTTTGCAGTATCAACAACAATGGCTTTTCTGTTTTTCGTTTCTGACTTGATTTTGGGAGATATAGACGGCATAAAGAGTCACATATTATCATTAGCTATTGTAGTTGGTACAGTATTTTCAGAGGGCGGACTTCTTTTTAAGTGGTTTGATTTAAAATCCGTTTATACACTTTTGGTGCTGTTAATAATTGCCATAATTTATTGTATAGTATGGTTTTTAGGTTATGCTAAGGATGTTGACGACTTTAAGCAGATTAACAAAAAAATTGCTGAAAATCAGGAGGTTGAAAATGAATAAGATAGTTGAGGTTAAGGCTCTGACAAAATCATATAAAAATGTTAAAGCTGTAAAGGGTATTGATTTTTATGTTGAGGAAGGCAAGCTTTTTGCTTTTTTAGGACCGAATGGAGCAGGTAAGAGTACTACAATAGATATGATTTGCACATATTTACAGCCTGATAGCGGAAGTATTACAGTTGATGGCTGTGTGGTAGGTAAGGATGATAACGAAATCCGTAATAAAATTGGTATTGTATTTCAGGATAGTGTGCTTGACCCGATTCTTACAATCCGAGAAAATGTTACTTTGAGGGGTAGTTTTTATGGTCTGAAAGGCAAAAAACTTAAAAATGCAGTAGATAAGGCTTGCGAAATTGTTGGTATTACAGATATTATGGACAGACCCTACGGAAAGCTTTCAGGCGGTCAGAGAAGGAGAGCAGACATTGCAAGAGCACTTGTCAACACTCCCAAAATCCTGTTTTTGGACGAGCCTACAACAGGTCTTGACCCACAGACAAGGGCAAATGTCTGGAAAACAATAAACGAATTACAAAAGAAAAACAATATGACGGTTTTTCTTACCACTCACTATATGGAGGAAGCCTCAGAGGCTGACTATGTTATAGTAATTGACAGCGGAAAAATTGCGGCAAAGGGTACTCCGTCAGATATTAAGGAAAGGTACGCACAAAATTCACTGCATATAACTCCAAAGAATAGCAAATTGCTTGAGGATAATCTGAAATCGCAGGGTATAAGCTTTAACAAAATTGCAGGTGAATATATTGTAAAAATCAATAATACAGTTGATGCCATACCAATTATCAATAAAATGTCAGATAATATCATAAACTTTGAAGTTTTAAAAGGCACAATGGATGATGCATTTATGGGAATTACAGGAAAGGAAATCAGAGAATGAGCAGCTTGGTAAAAAGAAATTTAAAGTTATTTTTCAGAGATAAGGGAGCAGTATTCTTTTCTTTGCTGGGAGTATTAATTGTAGTAGGTCTTTACTTTCTTTTCTTAGGGGATACATATAACGAAAGCCTTAGTGAATTTAACAATACTGAAGAATTAATGGCAGGCTGGATTGTAGCAGGACTACTTTCAATCACCTCTCTTACAACAACTATGGGTTCATTTAGTACAATGATTCTTGACAAGGAAAAGAAGATATTCAAGGACTTTTACTGTGCCCCTATTTCAAGAACAGCACTTACATTCGGATATATTATAAGCTCTGCTTTAGTTGGACTTATTATGACAATGGTAACACTTGTACTTACGCTTGCTTATCTGATTTGCAACTCAGCAATTACATTAACACCAGTTTTATTAATAAAGCTTTTGGGACTTTGCGTTATTACTTCCCTATCTAACACAGCTATGGCACTTTTCATAGTTACTCTTGTTAAATCAGAAAAAGCATTTTCTGCAATTTCAGGCGTAACATCTGCATTAATTGGCTTTATCACAGGCATATATATTCCTGTTGGTCAGTTTCCTGAAACCGTTCAGTATGTAGTAAAGTGCTTTCCAACCTCGCACTGTGCAGTACTTTTCAGAAATCTGCTTATGAATGACAACCTTAGCACCTGTACAGATTCTTTACCAAAGGCAGTACAGTCTGAGGCACTCGCTGCACTAAAGGAAACACTTGGTGTAACATTCAAGTTTGGCGATTGGGAATGTACAACAGCAGTCAGCCTGATAATAATAGTATCAACGATAGTAATTTTTTCAGCACTGTCAATCTTTAATTTAAACCGAAAAAAGGCTGTATAAATTACTTATGTTTATGATATTGTTTTACATATGTATGTGTGATACAATTTATTATCAAAAGGTAACTGACAAAACTAAAATATTTATGCATTCAAAGGATAGTAATTAATTATGAATAAAGAGTGGGCAGAAAAAAACAAATCAATGCAATCCCTATTAAAAAAGAGTACTTTTGCAGAGGGAATTAATGAATTAATAAATCTCCGTAATATGTTAATGGAAGAAATTTTATCTTGGAAGACACTATCAAAAGAAGATTTCTGTGCAATGCCATTTAAAAATTCAGAGGGTTATCACAGTAAAACTGTAGCATATTCATTGTGGCACATATTCCGAATAGAAGATATAGTTGTTAATTCCCTGATTAAAAAGGAGGAGCAGATATTATTTGTTGGTTCATATGCTGAAAAAATGAATGCTTCAATATTTACAACAGGCAATGAGCTTAAAGGCTCGGAAATAGCAGAATTTTCGCAAAAGCTTGATATAGAGATTTTGTATCAGTACATAATGGAAGTAAAGGCTTGTACAGATGCTTGGTTAAATACCTTAGATTACTCTATGCTAAAGGTGAAATTCACCGAATCGGACAAACAGTATTTAGAAAGCCTTGGTGTAGTGGGTAACGATAAAGAGGCAATATGGTTAATTGATTATTGGTGTAGCAAGGATATAAAAGGACTTATAAAAATGCCATTATCCAGACATTGGATTATGCATATGGAGGCATCATTAAGAATTATAAAGAAAATACATAAGTAGGAAAAAATTGTTTTAATCTATGCCATTGTAAGTTGTTATAATTAGATAAAATTTCAAAAATCAGATAATTATGTAAAGAAGCTGTGGAAATGGAGTTGCTAAACTTCATTTTCACAGCTTTGCTTGTGTGTTTTTATGAAATTATAAGAAAGAGGGAAATTTATGAAAAGTTTTTATTATTAT
>JAKSRB010000081.1 GCA_024403825.1 Ruminococcus sp.
TTATGAATATGGCGATAATAAAAACGAACAATCCTTCAAAGCCTACTGGGACAGAGTAAAAAAATAATAGTATTATTAAAAAAGTCAAAGCAATTTAGTCATCTAATTACTTTGACTTTTTAATTTAATCTTCTAACCACATATACTATAATTTTCCTTTGATGATATAGTTAACTTATGTTTAAATTTATTGTACATATCATTATTGATTTTTGCTTCTAATCCAAGATTTTTTTCAGTATCTATTAATTCTTGCAAAGTAACAGTATCTGAAACCTTTTTTAGACAAATTCTTGATAATACCTTTTTAGTATAGGGTCTTTTTGCATCTTGGAAAGATATACCACGCAAAAACCTCTGTACTCTCTCACTATTTAACAACAACATACAAGAATACGCCAAATCATAATCTTCAAAATCTAAAAAATAGGATGTATCATCTCCCATTACAGAATGTTCAAGATTATCTCTGTTATACACCAAGCAAAATAATGCTTTTTTATAAAAACCAGAAACACCTATTTTATATTTACTATATGAGTAATCACCAACTCCAAACATAGAAAAAGCTGGTGCTCCATTATAAATACTTGATTTTCTTTTTTCAAAAAGCTCTTTATTATCATTTAAGTATTCCCAAGTTTTAGGGGCAACTTGTTCAATATAACTGGTGTCTTGCCTCGCTTTTTTCTGAGTTACAATTACATACTTTTTAAAGTTTTCTTTTATTATAGGTTTTTTAAAATGACTGGACTTTAGCAATGGAAATACAATCGTTTTTTCTAATTCCACTTCTTCCCCATTCCCATTTCTATATTTATCATCTGTTACCTTTACCAGTTCCATAATTTTGGATACATCATGTTTTACTCCCTGACGCCATTCAAGTTCACATATGCCATCGAAATCTTCAGCTTCAATCATTTCAGAAATAAGTGAACCATTCTTGATTTTTAAGATATCAACATTTTTTTCCGGATTATCAATATCTACAATATCACATTTTTTATTATTTTTGCAATTTTTGCTAAAATCAATTATCAGCAAACAAGCTGATACGCAAATATTAAATATTTTTGATGCATTAAAATTTACTATTTTTACAGCTTTCACATCTCTATTATTTCTTTCAAGTTCTAATAATACATTACGAGCAACAGATGTTTTACAAAGCATAGCTATTGTACTTTCTGTTCCATTAAATTCCTCAATAAGCTTTAATATAATATATTCACAAATATCAAAATTACTTTCTCCAGTCATAGCATTCATTCCTGAAAGATTTTTAAAATTTGTTTTTGGTGGAAGATTATAAACTAACTCTGAATTAGTTACCCATGGTGGATTACCAATAATCAAACAATTACTACACAACTGTCTTGTATTAAATGTAAAGATATTTTCATTATAGACTTCTAATCGTTCATCATTATTATTGGTTTGTTTACAAATTTCTGTGTACTTCTCATTTATTTCTATTCCATAAACCCTTTCAACATTTTCAAAAGTGCTTAAGCTTGCATGAATAAAATTTCCAATTCCACAAGTTGGTTCAATAATCACTTTAGGATTAATATCCATATATTTTTTTAAATAACCACAAACATTTATTGCAAAGCTTAACGGTGTTTGGTAATCACCAAATTCTTTTTTTGCACTACCACTCATAATTTTTCACACCCATAACTTCATTATTTAATGTGATTACTCTTGAGTACTGTAATCTCCACTGTAAAGCATTACTAATTGTTAAATATCCCTGTTCAGGTATATGTTCAATAATTTCATCAGCTAAATCATTATATACAAGTTCATCTCCAGGAACATTTTTATCAGCCAAAAAGGCTATAATATCTTCTTTATTAGCACCATCTTTTATCATTTCCCTTAATCTCTTTGTAATAGTGAAATCCGCTGTGCGTTTCTTTTCAATAAAAGTACAATACTTAAAATCCAAAGTACAACTATTTATTGTATCTTTTTTATCATAAACAAATACAAGAATATTATATCCAAGACCAAATATTTTCTGTCTAGCTGATTTAAAAGGACAGCTACTTTGTGGTTGAGTAATACTTGTAACCTTTATATCTGTATTAATTTCTTCACCTGGCAAGTCTATCCCTTTTGCACTACTTCCTATTTCAACGATGTATTTACTAGAAATATAACTTTGAAATCTATGTTCAACATATGTTCCAACTGCTTTTCCATCTGTAACACCAATTAAACTTTTGTGATTTAATTTACTCATTAATTCACAAAATATCTTTGCTTCTATTTTTAAATCTTCTATATTCATAAACTGCATATTATTTCCTCTTTTCAAATTTTATACTATAAATGAGCAAATTTCAAATCAGTTGTTAAAATGCACAAATAAAAAGCTAATTTAAAGGTGCTAAAACCTGATTTTATATTGAAAACAAGATTATTTTTCCTGATTTATTGTGTAAATTGTTATTTTTGCTCATTTATAATTTTATATATAATATACTTCATACTCCCAAATATCACTAAAAAGGAACTGTGAAAAATAGAGTCTTAAAAACCTTATTTTCACAGCCCCTTATATAAGTCAAAAGATTAATACCATTGTTTATATTTTTACAAATATCAAATTGTACTTTTAATTATCACTCGAAATTAATGTTTCCTCTGTAGTTGTTCTTAAAACGCAGGAATATTCTCTGTAATAAATCATCGTCATCAATGCTTACATATTCCTCAGTTTCTTCATCAAGTGAATTAATCTTTAAAATAACAACTTCGTCAGCATCCTCATTATTTTCGATTAATACTATATATTCCTCATTGTCATATTCTACAACATCAAGAAGCTCAAATTCAACCTCATTGCCCTCATCATCTGTAAGAGTAATAACAGCATTTTCATTTTCGTCCATTAATAATTCATTATTATCAGCCATAGTATGTAATGTCCTTTCTGACTGCGTTTCCGCTTTCTATGTTATATATCAAGTATAACTGAATTTTATATAATAATCAAGTGGTTATTACTGTAATTATTCCACATTTTATATTTTCTTTTTAAAATCCTTGCCACAGCGTGGGCAACGAATTGTATGCTCACCCTTAATATTCTTAACCCTAAGCTGAGATTTACAGTCAGGACAGCGAAGATACTTATATTCTTTGCGTTCTTTGAACTTCCTGCGTGTAAGCTTGCACCAAGCCTTAAACGGATTATAATATTTTAAAAATTTTCTGTTTTCCGCTGACCTTGCCACATAATTTCTTGACAGCGTTCTGAATGTTATCCATGCCGCAAGACCTATACACAACAAGCCAAGACATAGTCTGCTCCAAAATCCAAATGCAAAGGCTGTTATAATCCATAATATAAAGAAAACGACAAGCAAAAATTTATTAAACGAATCTGTTCCGTATCTGCCTTGCATAAAATCTGAAAGCTTTCTCAGAAAATTCTGCATAATAATCGACCTTTCGTACTTTTTTAAAAATTATAACATATATTTCTGAATATTGCAAGCAATTATTGTGCAAGGTTATAATCTCGCATTTCCAATGGTGTACGATTATACCTTTTCTTGCATGAAATAATAAATGCATTAACATTTGGGAAACCATTATTTATTGCCGCTTCCCTGACAGTTACGCCATCTTGTGATAATTCCTGCAAAGCATGCTTTAATCTGATATTACGAAGATATACTGAAAATGTTATTTCTGTTTTATCTTTAAAATATTTTGAAAAATGTGAGGGGGTCATTCCAACATATCTGGCAATCTCTTCAAGTGTAATTTTGTTTTTGTAGTTTATGTGCATATAGTTAATTGCATTCCTTGCACAATCAAAATCATCTGATACAGAACCATGCATATATTCGAGGTCTTCATCAATACAGTCTTTAATCAGATAATAACAAATGTTATTCAAAAACGACTTGACCCTCAGAACCTCAATAGAATTATCATAGCTTTTACAAAAATTCAGCATTTTCATTGAGTAAAAAAGATTTCTATATGCCACAGTACCTTCCTTTGGCAACACAAATGAAGGCAATGAATTACCATTCTTATAATATGGCATTATTACAGCCGGAGATATATTAACTATAGTGAACTGCAAATTGTCTATATTTTCAGGATATGCGTGTACCTCTTCACTATTAAATAAATGCAGACTATTATCACCGAGTATAATCTGACTTTCCGGAGTCCTTATAACCATTTCGCCCTTTTCAACATATATAAGTTCATATTCGCTATGCCAATGAAAGGTTGATTTGTACTCCGAATCTTCATTATCTAAAGAATTATGAAATATTTTTGCCGCATAATTTTTGCTATATTCAATCAAAATCCTTTTATATCTCATTATTGTCGCCTCACTCTAAATATTTTTGGGGAAGTGCATAAAAAAGAATTAAAGGGTATAGTGCAAATAATTATTTAAGCCTTCAATAATTGTTATACTAAATTATTTTCCATTATAAGCAACTATTATACAAACACAATTATTGAATATGATAAAAATAATAATTTTTAAAAATCATCTGATATAATCAGCACAGAAATAAATATATTTTATATCTGCTATTACTGCTGAATGAGCTGTTTTTACTACTATTGTTTTGTGTTCTTCCTTACTGATTTCTGCAATACACTCAGCAATATTGCAGTTTTCAGGTTCATAGCCGGTTTTCTGATAAAACTCTTCTATGGTCATTACATCTGAGCCGTAACCCTCAAACATATGCAGTAATTCATAGTCCATAAGCTTATAATTATGTTCGAGAAGCTCTATTCCAATATCTGCATTGGTCATTGCTCCTATATAATATGGAGCATCATTTAAAAACAGACCTGTTTTAAAATATCCTATTGATACTGTCAAATCAGAATTAACTGCTATATCACCTACTCCCGTATCACCATTTATTCCGCTGTTAATGTCCGCACTTACAATGAATGAATTTGAAACATTGATTTGCTCAATAGCTTTCTGAATATTTCCGCTTACTGCTCCGCTGAAACCTGTTCCAAGCAGACAATCAACTACAATATCATAACCTATAAAATTACCGATATTTTCAAGAGTATCCTCTTCCGCTCCAAGGGATTTTGCTGTCTGGTAATAATACAAACCGTCCTTTGAAAACCCCTCCGACACTCTTACAATAGTCGGTATTATGCCATTTCTGCATAAAATACACGCAAGAGCATATCCATCGCCTGCATTATTTCCTTTTCCACAGACTATTGCCACTCTGCCTGCAAACCTAACTGCATTAAATATCCCCAGTGCCGCCTTATACATCAGCTCCGCTGAAGTAATTTTTGTTGCAATGGTATTTGCATCACTTTTTCGCATATTTTCTACAGTTACAACTTCCTGAATATTCATAAAACCTTAGTCCTTATATTTTAAATTTCCTGAGCCGCCCTATAGGCAGTTTCTGCTGCATCTTCGTTCATATTACAGGTTATTAAAAACAATGGTGTCTGCCTGAAAAATTCGTCATACAAGCATAGCAATTTTATCATTAAGGCACGCTCAGACGGAACTACCGTTGCTTCAAGCAATTCTTTAAAAACCTCGCCTGCTTTTACTCGCACAGCTTTATTATTATCACCACGCTTTAAAACATAAACAGCTCTTACAGGTGAACTAATATTACAGCCAAGGTCAGATTTACCCATCCATGGTGTACCATATATTCTAAATGAGCCATTGATTTTCCTGATTATTGGTTTATCATCATTTATAATAGTAATTCTGTTACCAAAATGCTTACGCCAGATTGATGTGTGAGTAGATTTTCCTGTACCGCTCGGTGCAGTAAAAACATAGCCTTCCCCATCAAGCATAAGGCTTGATGAATGAAAAAAAAATCCGTTATAATCTTCAAGAATTTTATAGCAAAGCTTTGTAAGAATAAGCAGACTTTCAGCCTCGTGCAGACTGCATGGATTATCACTTGACTTACTTCTTTTAACAATCTCATCTTTTGAAATACAAATTTCAAAATCGAACTTACTTTCATCCGACAGATAAGGTAAAAGTCTTTCTTCAACCTTTTCAAATACAGGATTTATCTTAACATAAACATCGGCAATTCTATATACTGGCATAAACACTCCGATATAATAACAAATTAATTTTCTAACTATATTATATCATACAAGTTAAAAAAAGGCAAATACATTAAGCTACTGAAAAAAATAATGACGATTAGCAATAATTGCAAATAAAAATAGTAATATAAAAACCGCATAAAATCATACCCAAGTGGCAATACTTTACCTAAGAAACATTTGGAGGTAAGATTTTGCAGTACGGTAAGGTTGAAATATGCGGAGTAAACACTTCAAAATTAAAATTACTAAAAGAGAGCGAAAAGCAAGAACTACTTCAGCGAATTAAGAACGGAACACCAACAGAAAAAAAGCTTGCAAGAGATAAAATGATAAACGGAAACTTGCGTTTAGTACTGTCTGTAATACAGAGATTTACAAACAGAGGAGAAAATCCAGATGATTTATTTCAGGTAGGAGTTATCGGACTAATAAAAGCCATAGATAACTTTGACCCAGACTTAGATGTAAGATTCAGCACATACGGAGTACCGATGATAATAGGAGAAATCAGGCGTTATCTGAGAGATAACAATTCCGTCCGAGTATCAAGGTCAATGCGAGATACAGCCTATAGAGCGATGCAGATAAAGGAACAGCTAACAAACAAAAACAACTGTGAACCAACAATAGAAGAAATCGCAAAAATAATGGAAGTGCCAAAAGAAACGGTAGTATTGGCACTTGAGGCAATAGTCGAGCCTGTATCGTTATATGAGCCAGTATTCTCAGACGGAAACGATACAATATATGTAATGGACCAAATAGGCGATAAAAATGATGATAATAACTGGCTTGAAGAGCTTGCAATAAGAGATGCAATCAGCAATCTGAGTCAAAGAGAAAAAATGATATTATCAATGCGATTTTTCAGAGGAAAAACACAAATGGAAGTAGCGAATGAAATAGGAATATCACAGGCACAGGTAAGCCGAATTGAAAAAGGAGCCTTAAACAGTATAAAGAAGAGTATAT
>JAKSRB010000082.1 GCA_024403825.1 Ruminococcus sp.
TTTTACTTATAAAAAATTTGAGAATAAAAGGTGTAGATGTATATTCAACCTATAAATCCGCACCAGATAAAATTTATGTAGTTAAATAATTTAAAGATTTTGAAGGTACGATGAGTGAGTATATATGAAAAAGATTACGAGTGTTTTAATTAGTATAATTATAATCTGTATTTCTGTATTATCGGTAAATGCTGAAATAAAAAATAATAGCGAAATAGTATTATTTAGCGGAAACGCAACAGCAGAATTTACAGATTGGAGTGATTGGGGAACAGCAGTATCACTTGGCAGGAGTGATTTCAATATAAGTGATTTCTCAGAGCCATTCTATATAGAAATAGAATACGAAAGTAACAAACCTCCGGTTCTTGTATTTCTTTCATGGAGTGGTGGTAAAAGCTGGGCAGAGATGATACCTACAGCTGTTTCAAATGGTTGTGCGTATTATTCGTATGATGATATTGTTGAGAACTATGGAACAGATTTTGACTTGTTAAACAGTATAAGAGTTAAACCATATGGTGAGAGCCTGACAGTAACAAAAATTACATTAATAAAAGGTGAAAAAGATTTCGGCATAAAACTGTTGGGAACAGCAGGAGAGATTGCAGAAAATATTAATGTTGGTTGGAATTTAGGAAATGCACTTGATTGTGACGGTGAATGGATAGGTAAATATACAGACGGAAACCCAAGTGATTATGAAACAGCGTGGCATAATCCTGAAACCACAGAAACAATGATAAAAATGGTAAAGAATGCAGGATTTAATGCTATAAGACTTCCTGTTTCGTGGTATGACCATATGGACACCGAATATAACATAGATACTAAATGGCTTAATCGTGTGCAGGAGGTTGTTGATTATATAATTAACAATGATATGTATTGTATAATAAATGTTCATCACGATACAGGAAAAACAGGTTGGCTCAGAGCATCTGAAACATCACTTGAAGAAAACAAGCGAAAATATTACGCTTTATGGAATCAGATTGCAAATAGATTTTCAGAATATGGAAATCATTTGTTATTTGAAAGCTTCAACGAAATACTTGATGATGAAAATAACTGGGGTTATCCGGGAAAAACAGCTACAAGTATTGTAAATGAATTAAATCAGTTGTTTGTTGACACAATACGCAGTACAGGCGGAAACAACATAACAAGGTGTCTTGTAGTGAATACATATGCAGCAGATACTGACAGCAGTGTGCTAAATGATTTTGTAATTCCAAATGATATAGTTAGTAACAGTATTATTGTTGAGGTTCATTGTTATCAGCCATGGCAGTATTGTTCTAAAATAGAAGAAAATGATTATCAGCAGACAGACTGGACAGAGAATGACGGAAAGCAGAAATTAGAAAAGATTTTCTATAATCTGTTTTACAATTATACAAGTCAGGGAATACCAGTAATAATAGGAGAGTTTGCGGCAAGTAACAAAGATAATACTGAAAATAGGGCAGAATACGCAGAATTTTACATAAATGAAGCAAAGAAATATGGAATTAAATGCTTCTGGTGGGATAATGGCGGAATAATTGAGTCTGATGAAAATTTTGGATATTTTACAGGATACGCATTGCTTGACAGATATAATTATAAGTGGATATATCCTGAAATAGTTGAAGTATTGACAAAAATCAATGTAGAAAATGTTGGTTGTATGGGCGATGTAAACTATGACGGAGAAGTTAATATAGTAGATGTTACAGAAATTCAAAAGTATATTGCAGGATATATTGAATTTGAAAATCAGACTTTGAAAATAAGTGACACAGATTTAAGCGGAATTGTAGATATAAAGGATGCAACTAAAATTCAAAAAATGATAGTTGGAATTAATTGATTTTTATAAATTTTAATAGCAAGTTGTATTTTTGATTTGGTAAAAAATTCTGTTATTAATTTTTTCCTCCGTATGGGCATAATAATCCATATGGAGGTTTTGTTTATGGTTAAATCATATTTAAAAAATCATATAAAAAAATATGTTGCTTTATTAACTGCGTTTTCAGTTGCTATATCTTTGATTTTTTACAGCTCGTCAAGGGTAATTGCTTTTGATGATGAATATGCTAATAAAGAGGGAATGGCTCTTGGATATGCTGTTATAAACGGTTACTCAAAGATGTATTACAGAAATGTCGGCGATCCGAATGGTAAGGCTGTTGTATATTCAGGGTTGGAGATTACTCCATATGTGATTACAATGTGCGGTATGTATATTTTAAGTCATGGTATTGATGTAGATAAATTTTTATCTGATAATGACTATGCAATGCAGAACATTGAAAATTTAAATTCTTATTTTTCAAAAATCGGAATCAAAAGCAAGCGTGCCGAGAAGTTTAAACAAAGCATAAAAGATAAAAATATTAAGTTTGCTTATTCATATGATAATGTAGGAATTTATATTTTTGATTGTAATGAGGATATGGCATATTCATTGATAGATGATAACGAGTATGTGGATTTTGTGCTTGTTGGTGGCAAGGTTCCTGATAATATGAAGGATTTAAATTTTGACGGTATAACTGACAAAAAAGATGCGAAATTAATTCAGCATTACCTTGCAGGAGATTTGGAGCTTGTTGATAATGATGAAAAAGAATATGCACAATACGCAAGCGATATTAATAAGGATAAGTCTATAGATATAAATGATGTTACAGAAATATTACTGAAAGCTGAATAAACATAAAAACTTTTTTACTGTATAAAGGATTGCTTCAAAAATTTTCTTTTATACAGTATTTTTTTTAAACCTGTTGACAAAGGGGACAAAGTGTGGTAATATTTAGTCAGTTAAATAATTAGACAATTTTCTAATTATTTAACTGACTAAATACAAATAAAGGAGAGTATGTATGGGTGATGTCTGGAAAGCTTTAGCTGATCCTACAAGACGGAAAATTCTTGTAATGCTGAAAAAGCGTGATATGAATGCCGGAGAAATTGCAGCGGAATTTGAAATGTCAAAGCCCTCTATAAGCAATCATCTTAATCTTCTTAAACAAGCTGATTTGGTGAGTGCTGAAAAACAGGGACAGAATGTTGTATATTCTCTAAAAACAAGTGTTATTGAGGATATAATGAATTTATTGTCTGAGATTTCAGACAGAAAGGAATAATTATGAGAAAGATTATATATTTAATTGTATCAGTTTTAAATCTGATTTGTGCAGGTATTTATTTAGGTACATATGAAAAGGATATTATTCCTTTGCGTTATAATTATGAGGGTGTGGCAGAGCTTTATGGCTCAAAATGGAATTTATTATTTGTAGCATTTATACCACTAATTATAACTGTTATTTATTTTATTACCGAAAAAATCTCGGATAAGAAAAACAGTAATAAAAAATATTCTGAAAAAATATTTATGTTTTGCTTTCTGTTTGTAATATTTGTATTTTGGTTTGTTGCAAATATTTGCATGACTAATAGTTCTTCTGTAGTATTAAAAAACATATGCTTTTATATGATTATATTAAGTGCATATTTGATGTTTATAAGTAATATTTTGCCTAAGCTTCAGAAAAACAGTTGGATTGGTATCAGAATAAAGGCAACGATGAGTAATGATGATATTTGGAGAAAAACTCATCGTCTTGGAGGAAAGCTTGGTTTTATTGGTGGATTGATAGGGTTTGCTTGTGGTATTATCGGATTTTTATTTGGGGATATAAGCTCATTAATGGCTTTGATTGCATTAGGTGTAATTATTGTTTTAGGAATTATTATACCAGCAATTTATGCTAATGTAATTTATATAAAAACAAAAAATAAAATTTGAAAGGAGATATATTATGAATGTTACATCTATTGACAGCGAAAAAATTGTATATTTATCAATAATGTTTGTATTGGGCATTATTTTGCCGATTACATTAATATCAATCTGGAAAATCAAAACAAAGGCAAAGCTATTACCATTTTTTGTTGGTGCAGGAACATTTCTGTTGTTTTCAACTGTTCTTGAAGGTATTTGTAATTCTTTTCTGTTCTCAGGTACAACCGATTTTTCAAAGGCTATAATGGCAAATAATGCGTTATTTGTATTTTTAGGTGCTTTAATGGCAGGATTGTTTGAAGAAACAGGTCGTTTTGTAGCTTTTAAATTCTTTCTAAAAAAGCATAGCGATAAAAAAACAGCCATAACCTATGGAATAGGTCACAGCGGTATTGAAATTGTCCTTATTTTATGTTATATGTCTGTTGTAGAAATAGCTATGATATTTATGATTAATACTGGAACTATCGGAGATATTTTA
The DNA here is from genome assembly GCA_024403825.1 of Ruminococcus sp. Classification (GTDB taxonomy): domain Bacteria; phylum Bacillota; class Clostridia; order Oscillospirales; family Acutalibacteraceae; genus Ruminococcoides. The sequence goes on from JAKSRB010000082.1 coordinate 4,284, forward strand.
CCTGAGGGCAATGAGGCGGCATTAAGCTCTATTAATCAAATGGTTGATTCAATTATGTTATTAAGTCCTGTTACAGTTTTATTAGCTATAGTTGAAAGACTTAGTACGGTTGTAATACATACTGGTTTGTCAGTATTGGTTTTTAAGGCTGTAAGAGAAAAAAGAAAATTATTTTTATATCCAGTTGCAATTTTAATTCATACATTTATAGATGTATTTGCTGGACTATATAGTGTAGGTGCAATAAGTAATATTTATATAGTAGAATTACTTGTAATTGTATTTGCAGTTATTCTTGGAATAGTTGCTTTTAAAACCTATAAAAAGATGCCGGATAATATGTCAGCATAATTTGTATTCACTTTTTAAGAGCATATATAACCAAGGTCGGCTAATCAGATTTTGATTAGCCGACCGCTATTTGTTTATAAAATTTTTATTATTCTCCTTTAACTATATTTGTTCTTTTATTGTCGCTATTTAAGATTATTATATTCTTCATCTGAAACCGGCTCGCACCATTCATTTGAAGTGTTTTCTCCAGGCACCTCAATAGCAAGGTGTGAAAACCATGAATCAGTAGCTGCTCCATGCCAATGCTTTACACCAGGTGCAATATTAACGCAGTCACCAGGCTTCATTTCTACTACATTCTTGCCCCATTCCTGATAATATCCTCTGCCAGCAACACAAAGGAGTATCTGTCCTCCACCTTTATCAGCCTTATGAATATGCCAGTTATTTCGGCACTTTGGTTCAAAGGTAACATTGAAAATACCAACCTGTTCTGTTGATATTGGTGCAAGATAACTCTGACCTACAAAATATTTTGCAAAGGCATCATTTTTAGCACCTATAGGAAATATCATAGATGACTCATGAAGTGATTTAGCATCATTTTGTTTAGATGTATCATTCCACACATCCTTTGCAAGGTTAAATACTGCCCAGCCCTTTGGCCAACCAACATAAAATGCTACATGGGTAATGATTGCAGCAATTTCCTTTTTAGTAACACCGTGGTTCTTTGCATTCTGCAAATGATAAACAAGTGATGTATCTGTAATACCAGAGGACATAAGTGCTACAACTGTGATAATACTTCTTATCTTTAAATCAATATCCTGATTATTCCAGTTTTCTCCAAATAATACATCATCATTAAAATGTGCAAATTCTGGAGCAAAATATCCAAGTGCATCTCTGCCTGCTGTTTGTGCAATTTTTTCTGTCATAGTTTTTTCTTCCTTTATTTAATTTTACTTTATTTCTTTTGTTCTGACAAATTTATAACCACTTTTCTATTATGCTTGTAGCTGAATCAACTGAGCTACCATGAATAGCCAATCCATTGGTGACATTCGCCTCTCTTGCTGCTTTTCTTATGTCATTTTCTGTAGCAGATAAGCCACTTCCCTCATGAGTGCAGAATGGATGAATTTTCTTTCCTGTAAAATTATAGGCTTCTAAAAATGTATAAACAGCCATTGGCATTGTTCCCCAGTAATTAGGATACCCCAAGTAAATCTCGTCATATTCATCAATACTTGGGAGCATTGCCACAAGTTCAGGTCTTGCTCCTGCATTTTTATCCTTCTTAGCCTGCTCTATACAGGTGTTATAATCTGCTGCATAAGGTACCTTTTGCTCAATTTTGAAAAGCTTTGCTCCTGTCTTTTCTGCTATAACCTTAGCTATCTTTTCTGTATTGCCTACAGTGATGTACTTATATGCACCGCCAAAATAATTCTCATCAGCTCGCGAATAAAAAGCCACTAATTTTGCCATAAATGTACCTCCAAATCGGATTACTATTAATTTTTATTTTTTCGCTCATTTTAGGCTATCAAGCCAGCTTGTTACTTCATCATCATCAACATTACTTGCAAAGCGAATACCAACTTGCCAATTACCCGTACCAGCCATTTCAGATAAAAGCTTGCCACTTTCTCCAAGACCAGATGAGGCTGAAGTGCAGAACGGAATTACAGTTTTGCCAGTAAAATCATTAGCCTTTATAAAGGTATCAACCGGCCATGCAGCCGAACCCCACCAGATGGGATAACCAATATAAACTGTACTGTATTCTTCAAAGTTTTCAACCTTGGTTGAAACAAGCTCAACATTACGCTGGTCAGGATTATTATGCTCTACAGATACCCTTGAATTACTATCTGTCCAGTCTAAATCAGCATCTGAATAAATCTCTTTTGGAACAATCTCAAACATTTCTGCATCAATATATTTAGCCATAGTTTCAGCAACCTTTTTGGTTGAGCCAGTGGCAGAGTAGTAAACAATCAGACTTTTGTCAAACTTAGTTTTTGTTTCATCAACCTTATCAGTTGAAGAAGTCTGAGCATCAGTTGTATTGGTTACTTTTTCATCGATACTTGATGAGTTATTACTACAAGCTGATAGTGACACTACAAGCATTATAATGCATAAAATATTACTTATAATCTTTTTCATTTTATTATACCTCCAAACAAATTTATATCTATAAATGAGCAAATTTCAAAAACATAGTCAAAATGCACAAAGGTGATTAAGCG
>JAKSRB010000083.1 GCA_024403825.1 Ruminococcus sp.
AGTTGACTAAATTTAAAAAATGCAGTAAAATATAAAAGATTAGATTTATATTTGAGATGATTAAAATGAATAATGTTGAAATGACAAAATATAAGCTGTCCTCTTTGTCTGTTTTCAGAGGGATAATGAACCGAAGTGTTCCAAAGGCTTATTACAAACTGCTTTGCTCTTTAGACAGCAGACCTGATGATTTTCTTAGAGCCTATGGCGAATTTTATTCATTGATTAGCGAGCGAGGCTGTAGCGACAGACTTGCTTATTCAATGACAGAGGCGGCTTTGTTTGATGAAAACTGTTTTACAAGAGCGGCGGCAGGCGGAAAATACAGCGAATTGCCAGAGGGTGTGCTGAAAGCTGTAAAACGAGATTGTGAAGCTATTTTATCAGCCGCAGGGCTTACATCTGAGAGTGTGATTTCGGCTTATAAATATAAAGATGAGATTGCTGAAATTGCCGATACCCTGCCACGCTGGGAAAGCGGAGAATGTGCCGAAAGCTTTCATATGTTTGACGGCTCATTGAAAAAAATTGCAAGATACTACAAAGAAAACGGCTGTGGAATTTTTGCAAGATATAAGGCTTTTGTATGGCGTGACGGTGATATTCAGCCGATTGAAAATAATGATAATATTGATATGGATTCATTTACAGGCTATGAGCTTCAGCGTTCAAAGGTAGTTGAAAATACACGCTCATTTATTGACGGAAAGACCTGCAATAATTGCCTTTTATATGGAGATATGGGAACAGGCAAAAGCTCAACAGTAAAGGCTGTAGCAAATGAATTTCGTAAGGACGGCTTAAGGATTGTAGAAATTCCGAAAGAAAGATTAATGGATTTTCCGTTGCTTGTGGATAAGCTTGCAGTTTTGCCAATGAAATTTATAATTTTCATAGATGACCTTTCGTTTCAGAAGCAGGACCAGAGCTATACAACATTAAAAGCGGTGCTTGAAGGCGGACTTGCCGCAAGACCGTCAAATGCATTGATTTATGCAACCTCAAACCGCAGACATATTGTAAAGGAAAGCTTGTCAGACCGTTCATGGAGTGATGATGTAAACACTCGTGATAATATGCAGGAAACTCTGTCGCTTTCTGACAGATTTGGACTTGCCGTATGCTACTCAGCACCAAGCAAGAAGGAATACATAGAAATAGTGCTTGCAATGGCGGCTGAAAGGAAAATAAATCTCAGTGAAGCAGAGCTTGAAGCAGGAGCAGAAAAATTTGCACTTGCAAAGGGCGGACGCTCACCAAGATGTGCAAAGCAGTATGTTGAGTCATTGTATAGCTGATTAATAAAATAAAACAGTTAATTTCAAAAGTTTATATATAAGTAGAATTTATGGAGGATATATATGAAAAAGATTGTATCTCTGGCACTTACAGCCACACTTGCAGGTTCAGTAATGCTTACATTTGCAGGCTGTGGCGATAAGAATTATCCTGTACAGGTGGCAAATATTGTAATCAAGGAACAGCCTGAAAACATTGTAGTGCTTGACCCATATGCAGCCGACATTATTTCATTTATGGGATATGATGTAAAGATGATTGGCAGAAGTGAAGAGGTTAATCAGGAATGGCTCAGCATTGTACCAAGTATAGGTTCAGCAGAAAATCCTGATGTTGATGCTATTACAGAGGGTAATGCAGATATTGTATTTGCTACAGGTACTCTTTCTGATACTGCAAAAGCAAGCCTTAATGAAAAGGGTGTTACTATAGTAACAATGGCAGAGGCATCTACACAAACCCAGCTTGAAAGAAATTATACAACCATAGGTAAAATGCTTGGCGGAGCAGAAACAGGCAAAACAGAGGCAACAAAGTCATTTAATAAACTGCTTGACAGTATGGAAGAAATTCAGTCAGAGGTTGACTCAGTAAAGACAACAGATGTACTTAATACAGTATGTTATCTTTATTCTGATAATGGACAGCTAAGAATGATGACAAGCGGAACATATGGAGATATGCTTCTTGATTATACAGATTCAGTAAATATAGCAATGAACATTGAGGAAAACAGCGTTGAGGTTACAACACTTAAACGAGCAAATCCTGATTATATTCTGTTTGATTCAGAGGAAACATATAAGATAGTTGCAGATGATGCAACATTAAGTCAGCTTGATGCAGTAAAAAATAAAAAGGTGCTGTTTTTATCAAAGGATGAAATGATCAGGCAAGGAAAATCCGCAATTAACACCTTGCAGAAAATGGTCAATTTTATGTATCCTGAGATAGCCAAGGAAATAGAAAGTAGTAACAAGCAGGGTAGTGGCGAAAAACAGCCTGCACCAACAGAGCCTGCAACAGAAGCAGTAAAGTCATTGGCAGATAAGTATAAGATAGATTTAAAAGACCTGTCATATGAATTTGATGATGAAGATGACAATATCAAAATCATACAGCAGAGATTATTTGACCTTGGATATGTGGATGACGAAGAAAATATCACAGGATATTTTGGAGAAATTTCTGAGGGAGCAGTCAAGGCGTTCCAGAAGAAGAGCGGAATGGAAGAAACAGGAAAGGCAGACGGCAAAACACTTGAAAAGCTGTTTATGTCAGATGCTCCAAAGGCTTGATAAATAATATCAGCCAATATAAAAGCGAAAAAAGTCGGTACAGAAAATGAAAAATCTGTACCGACTTTATTATTGTAATTTTGAATTTCTAAATAATCAATATTTTTATATATCAAGCAAGGCAAGAAGCTCTTCTTCGCTCATATTCATTATATTCTGCTCAGAGCCTCCCTCAACTATATCCATTAAAGCTGCCTTTTTCTCCTGAAGCTCCTGAATTGCTTCCTCTATTGTGTCCTTTGCAATTAGCTTATATATCTGAACACTATATTTCTGTCCGATTCGGTGTGCTCGGTCTGTTGCCTGATTTTGTGCCGCAAGATTCCACCATGGGTCATAATGTATTACTACATCTGCCGCTGTCAGGTTAAGTCCTGTTCCGCCTGCCTTGAGCGATATTAAAAATACATCTGCTCCCCCATTGTTAAATTCCTTGACATATTGTGTTCGCTTTTCCTTTGGGGTTGAACCCTGTATTGTAAAGCTTGAGATTTTTTCTTTGTTTAATCTCTCTCGTATCTTATCAAGCATTGTTGTAAACTGCGAAAACAGCAATATCTGATGTCCGTTTTCAACCATACTTACACATAAATCTATACATGCATCAAGCTTGCTGGTATCTCCCACATAGTTTTCAAAGCATAGTGCAGGGTCACAGCATATTTGTCTTAATCGTGTCAGTCCTGCCAGTATTTCAAGCTTTGAACCACCTATGCTATTTTTCAGGGCATTGAGCGATGCCATATATACCTTTCTTTCAGACTCGCTGAGCTGTATTTTATAATTATGCTCTACCTTTGGTGGCAGTTCCTTTAATACATCTCCCTTTAGTCTTCTCATCATAAATGGTTTTACAAGCTTTGCAAGCTGTTCATTTGCTGTTTTATCCCCACTCTTGACTATTGGGCGTTCAAGCTTTTCTACAAATTTATTATGATTATATAAATATCCCGGCATAAGGAAGTCATATAAATTCCATAATTCGCTAAGCCTGTTTTCAATAGGTGTTCCTGTAAGTACAAATCTTTGTGTACAATTTATTCGCTTTACGGCTTTTGATGCAAGTGTTGATTGATTTTTAATAAACTGTCCCTCGTCAAGCACACAGCAGTAGAAATTTATCTGAGCATATAGCTCTATATCCTTTTTTAGCAGATTGTAGGAGGTTATTATAATCTTTTTGGTGCAATCTCCGCTTAATACCTCTCTTCGTGCCTTAAGGTTTCCTATAACCGTTTCAAATTCAAGGTGTGGTGCAAATTTTTCAAATTCCTCTGCCCAATTCAACACAAGCGAAGCAGGACATACGATAAGTGCAGGCTTGTCCTGCTGTGGATAAACAGATGATAAAAATGTAATAATCTGCAAGGTTTTTCCAAGTCCCATTTCATCTGCAAGAATACCACCAAAATTATTGCTTTCAAGAGTTTTCAGCCAACGATAGCCAGTTTTCTGGTAAGGTCGCAGATTGGCGTTTACTGTATCAGGTATTTCATAGTCGCTGTCCTTGACGGTTTTAAAGCTTCTTATCATAGACTTAAACCTACTGTCACGCACAACCTCAATATCATCATGCTCGTTAAGAACATTGTCAAGATAAAGACTGCGGAATGCAGGCATTTCTGCGTGTCCGCTTTTTAGCTCCTTGGCAGAAAGCTGGGTCATATGTGCAACCTCTGCCAATGTTTCATATGAAGAGCCGTCAAGTGTCAGAAATCTTCCGTCTGACAGCTTATGATATTTTCTTTTTGTCAAAAGGCTGTCATAAAGCTTTTCAAGCTCTTCCACAGGAAATTCACCTGTATCAAAATCAAGCTTCAGCACTCCGTCAGATACCGATATTCCTACTGATACAGGAGCTTGCTTTACCTGCTTATTTCTGAGCCTGTCCGATACAAATACATCACCAACATCATAAAAGCTCTTAATATCTGAGGTGAGAAAATTGTATATCCTCTCATCATCATCTATGTAATAAATATCTTCATCTTTATTAAAGTATTTTTCAATCGTCCTTTCTGCTAATAGCTCGGTTTTCATATTACGATTGACTTTGCTTGCAAGATTTATATTTTTTTGTTCGTACTCCTTGTCATTGTACTTAAACGAAAGCCTTGCATTAAGAATTGCTCCTTCAATATCAAAATAAAAGCAAGGACTGCATTCCTCAGGAAGATAGCTTTGGAGCATATCCTCGTCCTTAGTAACGATAGTTATATATGGCTTTATTTCGTTAAGCACATAACTGCAAAATGCAGGCATATCTGATTTCTCAATTACAATATCATTACTGCCCTCACGAATAAGCGGAAATATTTTTCTGCTGTAATCCTTAGTACAACGATAGAACTTATCATCAATCAAAATATATAGCTGATTTTTACCGCCATAAAATTTAATATTATTAAAATTATCAATAGTAATATATATTACATTTTCTATATTTGTAAAAATAAGTCTTAGCTTTGGATTTTCGTCAAGCAGTAATAATTTACCATTATAATCGCTATCGACATATGTTCCTGTAAAAATATTGAAAAATTTATTAAAGCTTATACTGTTAAACAATACCATATCAGTCATTGAGCCTATTGAAGTATATCCGCTCTGAAAACTTAAACTTTTCCTCTGTTCGTATTCGGATGTAATGAGGTTTACAAGCTTTTGCGACTGCTCATCAAATTCATCAATGTTATGCCTGAGTGTCAGCTGTTTGCCATACTGAAATAATTCGTTGTTTTCCATATTATAGCAGAAATTTGAAATATTTCTTATAACATATAATCTTTCTGCACCTATCAAAAATGAAATATGTGGATACATTCCGTGTCTTTCAAATCGCATTTTAGGAACAAATCTTACATTTCCATAATCAGGATTATCTGATGTATTTGCAATGTCAGATTTATAAATGCTCATCATAGTTTTTACAAATAAATCGGTTTTCTGCTGAGCCTGAGCTTTATTACTATCAGAAATGTATTTCAGCAACAAGGCTGCCAAATGCTCACATTTTTTATTATCTCTGAAATCCCGACATTCACAATACATATCAAAGCCATAAGAAGTGGCATCTTTTTGGTGTATATATATTTTTGTGTCAATATAAAAATAGTTTTTAAGAAATCTTGCATGTAATGTTGTAGTATATCCTCTTGCTGTTGCTTCATAATTGTGATATTTGTCCTCTACACGCAATATATTGTTAGCTTTTTCAAGTGTCTTTTTGCTGAAAATTTGCTTCAAGTCATTTTTATTTATATTCATTATATCACCCAGCTTATATTTTTTGACAATATAATTATAATACCATAATATGAGCAAAAAGAAAAGTAAAGTAAAAAAATAAAGGCAAAATAAATTATATTCTGCCTCTAAGTTTATGTTTTATAAAATTTTACACTAAAAATTATTTACTGGGTATCATTTTTTGAAATAAAACCTTTATTTTCAGTGGATAAGCAAGTGCAAGACCAAATATTATGCCAAGAGATGCCTGCAAAATTTCAAATGGCAACTTAATTAATGCATATTCAGGAGTTGCATAAACATATGCTCTTCCAAGTGTATAACCTACCACCATTATTACACCGCCAATAAGTGCCGCAGCTATAGCGATTGGAAATTCAGGAAATTTAATTTTCTTTGGCATATTATGTACAATTAATGAGATTGTCAAAGCCTGAATACCATGAGTAGCCAATGAAACAAACATAGGAGCAGGATAGAAGAAAAAATCACCAAGAAATGCTCCCACACCACCTACAATAAATGCTCCTAAGGGGTTTAACAAAACTGACGAAAGCACAATAACAATATCATTCAGATAAAGATGACCGCCAGGCACAGGAATACTGACCGAGCTTAACGCAATATTCATAGCCATAAGAATTGCAGTTGTTGTAATAAATACCACATTGCCTTTAGTGTTATACTTTTTCATAATTAAAACTTCCTCCATAAAGGTGACTTGTAAATTTTAAAATATTTTGCAAAAATTTTAAGTACAGTTGTATTTTAACATATATGTGTACTTAAATAAATGCACAGTTATGAATATTTTTTAGAGGACAGTTTGGGAGGCAATAAAAAAGCAGTCCAATATGAACTGCTTTCTGATTATTAAATATAGAATTTACGGATGTATTAATGGTGTCCAAAGACTATTATTGCTTGATTATTCTTTCGATTTTACAAGTATGCTTTTTGTAGTTTGTTTCC
>JAKSRB010000084.1 GCA_024403825.1 Ruminococcus sp.
CTACCTCCACCTTGGCAAGGTGGCGCTCTACCAGATGAGCTACATCCGCATTTTTATTGGTGCCTCCGGACGGAATCGAACCATCGACACGGGGATTTTCAGTCCCCTGCTCTACCGACTGAGCTACAGAGGCAAATTTGGCGACCCGGAACGGGCTCGAACCGTCGACCTCCAGCGTGACAGGCTGGCGTTCTAACCAACTGAACTACCGGGCCAAAAATGGTGGGAACAATAGGGCTCGAACCTATGACCCTCTGCTTGTAAGGCAGATGCTCTCCCAGCTGAGCTATGCTCCCATTAATGCCTTTGTCGCTTTGTCGTATCTCTCAGCGACTCCATTATAATACACTATATTATTCCAAATGTCAAGGGTTTTTAAAAATTTTTTTAAAATTTTTTTGAAATTTCAAAAAAGATGTAATTTATATGCATTGCAAGTATGCTTTTTTTGTTGTATAATAAATAGTACAGAATAGCTTTTGAGGTGAATTTGGATGAAAATAGTACTAACTGATGCTCAGACAGTCCTTGATGAGCTTGTTGATGCCTCTTCTTTAGATGAGTTTGGAGAAGTTGTTAAGTATGGACTTCTGAAGTATGATGAGGTTGCAGAGAAAATTGCTGATGCAGATATAGTTATATGCAATAAGACTGTTTTAAATGAGGAAACACTAAGGCTTGCAAAAAATCTTAAATATATAGGATTGTTTGCGACAGGGTATAATAATATAGATATTAAGTATTGTGCTGAACATAATATTACAGTATGTAATGCAGGCTCTTATTCTACAAATTCTGTTGCACAGCATACATTTGCACTTATACTTGAGCATTTTAATAATACATCTCGGTATAATCAGTTTGTGCAGGACGGAAAATGGAAATGCAGTAAAACATTTTCGCCATTTGTTTATCCGCTCAATGAGCTGGCTGGAAAAACTATTGGAATTGTTGGTCTTGGAAATATAGGTAAAGCTGTTGCTAAAATTGCAAATGCTTTTGAGATGAATGTAATCGCAAGCAATCGCTCTCCACGAAATGTTGAAAATATTACAATGGTAGATTTTGAAGAGTTACTTGAAAAAAGTGACATTGTAAGTGTGCATTGTCCGTTAAATCAGGATTCAAAAGGTATTTTTGATAAAAAAGCATTTTCAAAAATGAAAAAAGGTGCTTTGTTTGTAAATACCGCACGAGGTGGGGTAATGGTTGAAAAGGATTTAAAGGATGCACTCGAAAGCGGTCATCTTGGCGGTGCGGCTATTGATACACTTGCTGTAGAGCCAATGGAAGAGGATTGCATATTAATGGATACTAAGAATTGTATCATTACACCTCATATTGCATGGGCGGCAGTTGAAACAAGAATCCGACTTATGGGAATTGTTACAGACAATGTAAGAAATTTTCTTAATGGAAATCCTACTAATAAGGTTAATTGAGTTAAAAATCTGTTGAAATAAGTATTTTTATGAATTTTTTTTGAAAAATTTTATTAAAATATAGACAATGACAATTTTTTTGTGTATAATCAAAAGGTACGCACATATTATGTCATTGTGTAAACTAAATATTGATAAGGAAGGTTAAAAAAATATGAAACCATCTATAAAATTAGGTTCATTTTTATTGGCAGTTATGATGGCTGTTACTGCTGTTGTTGCTGTCGGCTGTACACCTACAAGCCTTAAAAAGGAATGGGCATATAAGACTGCCGACAATGAGCTTGCTATCGGTGTATATATTTATTCACTTGATTTGGCTTATTCTCAGGCTCAGAAGTATGCTTCTGAACAGCTTGATGATTACACAACCGCTAAATCAGACTGGCTTGATGAAAAGATTACTCCTGAAGATGAGGAGGAAGTTGTTGCAAGAGAGTGGATTAAGAGCGAAGCTAAAAGAATGTGCTATGCATACCTTGCAGTAGATGCACAGCTTAAGGAGCTTGGTTCAACACCTGATATGGCTGCTGCTGATAGTCAGGCTGAGGAATACTGGAATCTTGGTCAGTATGCAAGCTATGGTTATGTAATGCCAATGAGCGATGATTTAGAGCCTTATGGTATTTCATTTGACAGCTTTAAGTATTGCACAACAGAATTTAGCACAAAACAGTCTGAGCTTTTCACACTTGTTTATGGCGAGGGTGGTTCTCAGGAGGTTTCTGATAAGGAGCTTGGAGAGTACTTCCATTCAAATTATGTTGATTACAGCTACTTTACTGTAAATCTTTATGAATCAACAACAAATGAAGCTGGCGGAAACTCAGATGTAGCACTTTCAGATGAGAAAATCAAGGAGCTTACAGATGAGTTTGACGGTTATGCAGAAAGCCTTAACAATGGTACTTCATATGATGACTTAATGGCTGAGTATATGGAGAAGAAGGGTCTTGATAGTGACCCATCAACATCAGGTGTTGATAACTACGAAACAACATCACTTGGTGATGAGCTTGTTGATGCACTCAAAAAGCTTGATGATAACAAAGCTACTACACTTAAAGTTGGTGATGGCAATAGTGCCGTTTACTATGTACTTTATAAGAGAGATATTACAGGTGATGATGCTGATTATGTAGCAGCAAATTCTACATACCGTTCAAGCGTGCTTACAGCAATGAAAACAAAGGATTTTGATGATTACATTGACAGCCTTGCCGATAATATGGATATAGAGGAGAATACCTCAGTTCTTGGCAAATATAAGCCTGAGCTATTCTTTGTAGCTAAGGAAGAAACAACTTCTGCAAGTAACAAAGAATCAAAGGAAGAAGAATAAAATTAATGAATGACCGCACAGTTATAATCAGATAATAATTGTGCGGTATTCCATAACCTGCAAATTGGCAGGAAGGAGATTAATATGAGCAGTAAAATAAAGCTTTTATCAATTCTTTCAGCATTTATCATATGCAGTTCATTAAGTGTATTTACAACATTTGCAGTTGATGGTGAAACACCAATGTACGGTTTAGAAATTGATATTCCGTCAGGTGGAGAATCAGGCACAGGTACAGACATAGGTGGAGGAACCGGCACAGGCACAGGTACAGATATAGGCGGTGGCACCGATATAGGTGGAGGAACTGGCACAGGCACAGATATAGGCGGTGGCACCGATATAGGTGGAGGAACCGGCACAGGCACAGGTACAGATATAGGCGGTGGTACCGATATAGGTGGAGGAACTGGCACAGGTACAGATATTAATAACGATTATACTCAACCAGTTTATAATAACAATGACTATAATTATGGAACAAATACTGATATTAATAATGGATATGATAATAATAACAGCTATGTTCCAGATAATGGCAGTTACAGTGAATTTTATAGCGGTGACCAGTTTTATGTAGGCGGAGGTCAAAGCTATGTAGTTCCGGAAACTCCGATGACAAATGAAACCGCACCATTATACGGCAGTTCAAATGCAAGCATAAATGCTAAGGAGCTTAACAATGGTGATTGGAGTGAAATTACTGCAAGTCTGAAAAGTGCAGTAGCCTCGGCTGACAATAACGATGCTAATGATGATGACGACTTTGTGTTTATAAAAGAAAACAAGTCAACAGGTGATAATGGACATTGGATGCTATATCTTGGAATAGGATTGATTGCATTAAGTGTGGCAGGAATTATCTATTTTGTGGTTTCTATGGTATTAAGTCATAAAAATATATCAAGTATGAGTGTAAATACACCGGCAACCGCAGGAGTTCCGACACATTATGCTAAAAATCTTTCTAATGAAGATTATGAAGACGGTTACAAAAGTGAAGCTACACCTTTGACATCTGCAATAAAAAAGAAGTGCAAATATGATACACTTCCATTACCGAGTTTGTCAAAGGGAAATACCTCAAAGGGTACAAGATTTAAAGATACATCAGGAAAAAGATTTAAATAATTATTGCATAAAATACAAAACGGTATCAGTAAAAATTACTGATACCGTTTTGTGCTTTTTCATAAAAAGTATATTAAAAGTTTGTTTAGAATTTTTGTAGAAACTATCTAAAATTTGTGTTATAATATAAAATATATTAAATGATTGTGTAAATATTTTTATATAAACTTATTTGTCCTGCTTTTTGTAGGCTGTTTTGAACGGAACAACACTTCCGTCCTTATTTTTTACACTAACATTATCGAGAGTGCTGTTGAATTGCTGGCGGATTTCGCCAAGATAAATTGCATATAGTTCCTTTTGCTCTGAAAGCTCCTCAGGAGTTAGTCCCTCAGCTTTCTTTTTTCTGGCAAGCTCGCCAATTCTTTCAAGCATTTTTTTATCCATAATTTTTTACCTGCCTTTAGTTATTATTTATTCTATGATAACACAAAGCTTAAATTTTAACAAGTGTTTTGCAGGTCTGTTAATACAATATGAGGGGATTTTTTATGGAAGAGCTTAGTTTGCTGTATCCAGCTGGGTCTGATGCTGTATATAAAACCTTAACAAAAGAAGCTGTAAATGATTTGTCTATTGATTTTCTATGCGAATCACTTACAGATGAGCCATACGAACAGAACAGCATTAAACAGCTTTTAGTTAATATTACAGATGATGAAAAGGTAATAAAGTATCGGTGCGATATTTTTGATGATTTTTTAAGAAATCTCAAATTGCGTCAGGACTTGACAGATTTACTTGGAAAGCTGAATGATTTGCGTGAGATTGAAAGATTTCAGAAGGATACAGAAGCCTCGTCACTTTGGCAAATGATAAATCGTTTGCGAGAAATGGACGGATATGTAGATTGTATTACACAGATAAAAAATACTCTTGAAAGTGTTGATGTGCGTTCTGAGGGCTTATTAAAGCTAAAAGAGAGCGTACAGACGATATATAATGGAAGTGGTTTTCCTGAGCTAAAGAAAGATATAATTCAAACGCTGAAAAAGGCACAGGAATTAAAGAGTATAACACTTGGAGTAAATCTTGACCCATTGTTAAGACCAAAAACAGTGGGAGTAATATCATTAAACAACAAAGAATTTACAGACAGCGGAATTTTAAGAAGATTTATGAACTTTGCAAATCAGGAAAGCGAATTGCATAATGGTAATGATGTATCAGGATTTGTAAGTTTTCACCCAGCAAATTCAGGTACAACAAAGCTGGGTTTTGGAAAAATAATCACAGGAGCACAGCAGGATGTAAATCAGACTTTTTCAAGTGATTTAACAGGCTCAGACCCACTTTCAGATGCACTTAAAAAGGTTGTTACCGACATATTACGCAGAACAGTTAATGAAATAAAGTCAATGCTGAATAAGTATATAAATATCAGCGGATATTCATTTGTAGCATTGATGCCTGAAATAATATTTTATATCAGATTTGCAGAGTTATGCGACAAAATAAAAGCCAAAGGCTTACCGATTTGCAAAGCAGAGGTAAAGCCGAAAGACGAGCGAAACTGCAAAATAAGTGATGTATATAATATCAAGCTGGCAATAAAGTCGGTAAAGGGTGACGATAATAAAATAATAACCAACGAGTTTGAATTTGACGATAACAAACGAATATATATATTGACAGGACCGAACCGAGGAGGAAAAACAACCATTACACAGGCGGTAGGATTAGCATATTTGCTTGCACAGAACGGAATATATGTGCCTGCATCATCAATGGAGTTTAGTCCTTGCGATAATATATTTACTCATTTTCCAGCAGATGAAAATGATACTGTAGATTTAGGCAGATTAGGTGAAGAGAGTAAAAGACTTGCAGATATATTCAGCGAAGCATCAAAGTATAGTCTGATTTTGTTAAATGAAAGTCTTGCGACAACAAATGTAGCAGAGGGCTTATATATAGCAAAAGATGTGGTAAAGGCAATGAGGTATCTTGGTGCGAGGTCAATATTCAATACCCACATGCACGATTTAGCAAGAAATCTTGATGAACTGAACAGCAATACCGAGGGACTAAGCAAGGTTGAAAGTATGGTAACAGGTGTTGAGAACGGAGAGAGGTCATTTAAGATATTCATAGCACCACCGCAGGGAGTTAGCTATGCTAAGGATATTGCCGAAAAATATGGAGTAACATTCGACAAAATCAAGGCAAATATTGATAATAAAAATTAAAATAATTAAATTCTAAAAAATCCGTACAATTCAAAGCAGAGTTGTACGGATTTTCAATGCATAAAAAGTTAATATTTTTTTGGATTATAGGTGCGGTAGGTGAGATAGTCAAGACTCACATCATAAAAATCGGCAAGCTTAATCATAAGAGAAAGTGGAATATCACGCTCACCACGCTCATATTTAGAATAAAGTGACTGGTCGCAAAACAAAATTTTTGCAATATAGCTTTGAGATAAGTCGTTTTCCTCTCTTAAATCTTTTATCCTGAGTTTCATAGAATATCACCAGAATAATTATAAGATAGTACAATATGTCCTATTGA
>JAKSRB010000085.1 GCA_024403825.1 Ruminococcus sp.
CGATTTTCACTTTATTTATGTAAGCATAAACAAAATGGACGAGCTCAGCATCGCCCATTTTGCTTTTTTCAATAATTTTCAATAAATTATTTTTCTTATAAACACATTACCAACACATTTTTATGTTATTATTATTTTATTGAATTTTAATAATGACTTTTTGTTATTACAATTTGTGCTTTTTGCTATTTGTGCGTTTTTTTATAAAAAATTTAAAAAAATTCAAAAATAGAGGTTGATTTTTTTTAAGTTTTTGTGTAAAATTTATATGAAGGATTGTATTCTGCTTATGAGTGCAATCAATGTAAATTACTTTGCGGAGAAAAAGAGGTTTATTTCTATGTCTAACAGATTATTTCAGGGTATTGTCCACCAAATGAAAGATGCCATTGACAGAACTATTGGCGTTATTGACGAAACTTCTGTTGTTATTGCCTGCTCTGAACTCGGTAAAATTGGCGAGGTTAGCGAAAGTGTAAATTCTGATACATTAAGCTCTACTGCTCCTTTTGTTGCCAATGGATATACATATAAGTCATTTGGCACTAATGCTAAATATGATTATGCCGTTTTTGTTCAGGGTACTGACGAATATGCTCAGAAGTATGTTCAGCTGCTTTCTGTTTCATTTGCAAGCATTAAGCAATATTATGATGAAAAATATGATCGCTCTAACTTTATTAAGAATGTTATTCTTGACAACATTCTTCCTGGCGATATCTACCTTAAGGCTCGTGAGCTTCACTTCAACAGCGATGTTTCCCGTGTTTGCCTTATTATTAAAATTACTTCAAAAACTGATGTTTCCGCTTACGATATAGTTCAGAACCTTTTCCCGGACAAGTCTAAGGACTTCGTTATCAACATTAATGAAGCTGAAATCGCTCTTGTTAAGGAAATTAAACCTGATACCGAAAATCATGACCTTGAAAAGCTTGCAAACTCTATTTCTGACACCCTTTCAAGCGAATTTTATACCCATTGCAATATTGGTATCGGTACTACTGTTACCGGAATTAAAGACCTTGCTCGTTCCTTTAAGGAGGCTCAGTCTGCTCTTGAGGTTGCTAAGGTTTTTGATACCGACCGTACTATCGTAAGCTATGATAATCTCGGCATCGCTCGTCTTATCTATCAGCTCCCTACTACACTTTGCGAAATGTTCCTGAAGGAAGTTTTTAAGGTTGGTTCTATTGAAAGCCTCGACCAGGAAACTCTGTTCACTATTCAGCGTTTCTTTGAAAACAACCTCAATGTTTCCGAAACTTCAAGAAAACTCTTTGTTCATCGTAACACCTTGGTTTACAGACTTGAAAAAATTAAAAAGCTTACAGGTCTTGACCTTCGTGAATTTGAAGATGCCATCGTTTTCAAGGTTGCTCTTATGGTTAAAAAATACCTCAGTGCAAGCCCTACTAAGTACTAATTTTATTGAAATGAGTCCTGAGTGCAAAATATTTCTTACTTTGTACTCAGGATATTTGCTTGCTTAATATTTAATGAATATACATACCTCTCCCCTATGTACATTCATTAAATATTAATTTATTGTATTTTATTAAATTGTTAAAGGTGAGCTTTATGATTGATTTTATTGATGTTTCTAAAACCTACCCTAATGGTACTCACGCTCTTCATAATATTAATATTCATATTGATAAAGGTGATTTTGCATTTATTGTTGGTGCCTCCGGTGCTGGTAAAAGTACCTTCCTTAAACTTATAATGCATGAGGAAACTCCGTCCTCAGGCGAAATTATTATAAACGGAATTAAAACTTCTAAACTAAAAAGAAAACAGGTACCATTTTTACGCAGACATATGGGCATAGTTTTTCAGGATTTCCGACTTATTGAAAAAATGAATGTTTTTGATAATGTTGCCTTTGCAATGCGTGCTGTTGGTGAAAACACCGCAACTATAAATAAGCGTGTTCCATATGTTCTTGAGCTTGTCGGACTTAAACACAAAATGAAAAGCAAGCCAAGCGAGCTTTCTGGCGGTGAGCAACAGCGTGTAAGCCTTGCAAGAGCATTGGTAAATAATCCTGAAATTATCATTGCTGACGAGCCTACTGGTAATGTGGACCCTGAAATGTCACATGAAATCATTGAATTGCTTAATGAAATTAATGCTAAGGGTACTACTGTAATCATAGTAACTCACGAACACGACCTTGTAAGAGAATTCCACCGCAGAGTAATTACTATAAATCAGGGCAGAGTTATCAATGATACCGGAAACAACGAATTTGCTTCATACAGTAGCGGAATTGCAGACCCTGACAGCGAAAACACCTACAAAAGTATGCTGATTGATACCAACTATGAGGGCAAGGATGATTTTGAAAGCCAGTCATACGAAAGCATAAGTCTGCCTGATATTGACAAAAACAGCAAAGCTGAAAGACTTAATTTTTCAGAGCTTGACAACACAAAAAAACGCCCTTTGATTGATGATGCATTGTTAAATGACATTAATCTGAGCGAAATAGATGATACAAAATATGACGGAGTGGATTTTTCATTCAGCGACGATACAGGATATGACGATATAGACATTTCCACAAAGTATGATAATATAGATTTTTAAATGTAGTTTAAGTACTGTTACAACAAAGCATAAAATTTTGTTGTAACAACACACTACAGGCAGTTTTGAAAGGAAAAACAATATGAAAGGTTTTGGTTATCTTACAAAGGAAGGCTTCAAAAATGTATGGAGCAACCGCATAATGAGTATTGCCTCAATATGTGTGCTTGTATGTTGCCTTATTCTCACAGGTGCGGCGGCACTCTTATCAATAAATGTTGAAAAGGTTGTTGATTCGGTAGGTAAGTCAAACGAAACTACAATTTATCTTTCAGACAATGTTTCTGAGCTTGAGGCAGTTTTCATAGGCAAGGACTTGGAAAAAATCGACAATGTTACCTCAATTACCTTTTACTCAAAGGAGGAAGCATTTGAAAGCTTCAGAGAAGAGCTTGGCGATGAGCTATTTGCCCAGATTGAAGAAAATAACAATCCGTTACCTGATTCATACATAGTAGCAATGGACGACTTATCCGCTTACGATAAAACTGTTGAAGAAATAACAGCAATAGACGGAGTAGATTCTGTCAGCAACCGCAGTGAAATTGCCAAAAAGCTGACTGATATAAGCCACCTTGTAAATCTTACCTGTTTTTGGGTAGTAACAGCACTTGCAATAATTTCATTGTTTATTATAGCAAACACAATCAGAGCAACAATGTATTCACGCAGATTTGAAATCAGCATAATGAAATCAGTTGGAGCAACTGACAGCTTTGTCCGTATGCCTTTCCTTGTTGAAGGTATGGTAATCGGAATTATTTCTGCATTTGTGGCAACAGGCGGAATAACAGTATTTTATAACACCGCTATGGCGGCTATAGAAAAATTCATACCGCTGAATCCTATTCCATTTAGTCACCTGTTTTTCCCTGTATTTCTGTCATTTATAGTTGCAGGAGCAGTAATAGGCATTATTGGTAGCTTCATTTCAATCCGTAAGTATTTAAGAAAAGAAGGAAATGAAATCCTCGGTTGGTAATTGTAATTGGAGGCTTAAATGTTCAGATTTAAAAGAATAATGTGTGCTTTATTATGTACCTGCTTTATTGCAGTATCATTTGCATCATATACCGCAAATGCAATCAGCGACAACAGCGAAGCGGCGGATTTACAGCAGCAATTAGCTGTATTAGAGCAAAAAAACAAGCAATATCAGGAGGTACTTGATAAAACACAGTCTGATATAAATGAAAAGGTTCAGTATAAAGCGGCATTGCTTGGAAAAATTGAAGTGCTTGATAATAAAATGGCACTCACACATCAGGCTATAGATGAGCTTAATAGTTCAATAGATACAGCAAAGTTAGAAATAGAAAATGCAAATGCAGGCATACAGGAGCAAATGAACACCCTATGCCAAAGAATCAGAACAATATATATGTCAGGCAATGCAACTGACCTTGAAATAATACTTGGAGCAAAGAATTTTTCAGATTTCATAGACAAGGTACAGCTTATAAGAACATTGTCAAACTATGATAAAAAGCTGATAAAAGAAATAAATGCAAAATTATCAGTAATTACCGAGCAAAAGAGAGCATTAGAGGACGATAAGGCAACACTTGCCGAACAGCAGACAAATCTTGAAACAGACCAGAATGACTTAAATAAATTGTTACAGGAAAATGAAAAATTGCTCAGTTCCCTGTATTCAAGTAATGCAAGTGCAAAAGCATCAATTCAGAATGCGGCACTTGAAAGCGAAGAAATAGAAAAGAAAATTCAGGAATATTATGCATCCGTAGCAGCGAAAGCGGCGGCAAATGCGAGTGTAGGCAAAAAAGAGAATGTTCCTGAAAAAACCACAGATACAGATGACAATGATAATACACAATCTGCTGATAACGGAGATGTGCAGGATACTACATCTTCCAATAGCTCATCATCTGATAACACCACAAACTCAGACGATAATTCGTCTGGTAACACCTCAAACACCGATAGTTCATCTGACAACAACAATAATACACAGAACAACGAAGTAACCGCCTCAGGCTACACATGGCCATGTCCGGGATATTATTATCTGTCATCGGAATGGAACGAAGACAGACTTACATATAATCATGGAGCAATAGATATTGCAGGAGCAGGAATAATGGGAGCTGCTGTAGTATCAGCCGATAGCGGAGTAGTAATAGCCGCATATGACGGATGCATCCACAACTGGAGCAAAACAGGAAGCTGTGGTTGCGGAGGCGGATACGGCAACTATGTAATGATAGACCATGGCAACGGCAAAATGACGGTATATGGACATTTTACAAGTGTAGCCGTAAGTGCAGGACAGAGTGTCAGCAAAGGACAAACCATAGGATATGTAGGTTCAACAGGCAATTCCACAGGCCCACACCTGCATTTTGAATGTAGATTAAACGGAGTAAAATATAACCCAATGCTTGAATATTAATAGCAAAACCAAGGGAGGCATAAACAAGTTGAAAAGAATAAAACGGATATTGACAATATGCCTTAGTATAAGTATGCTGTCAATACCGATAATACATTATTCTATACCGGTATCAGCGGAATCAACAGCAAGCTCATTACAGCAACAGTTAGAGGAACTTGAAAAGAAGAATAAAGAGTATCAGAAGATACTTGAAAAAACAAAATCCGATATAAAAGAAAAAGAAGAATATACAGAAGCACTTGTAAATAAAATAGATATACTTGACAACAAAATAGCAGTAATACATCAAACAATAGTTGAGCTTAATAATAATATTAATGAAAAGCAAACCGAGCTTGACAAAGCAAATGATGAAATGCAACAGGAAATTGATACACTTTGCACACGATTAAGGACAATTTATATGGCAGGCAATGCCACAGATTTAGAAATAATATTAGGAGCAAAGGATTTTTCAGATTTCATTGACAAGGTACAGCTATTAAGAACATTATCAAACTATGATAAAAAGCTGATAGACTCAATAAAAGTAAGGCTTGCAGAAATAACCGAGCAAAAAGAGTCCTTAGAAAAGGATCGTTCAAGGGTGCAGGAGCAGGAAGACGAATTAAAGGAAGATGAAGAGGAATTAAATAAGCTTGTAGAAGAAAACGAAAAGGTATTAAGTGCCTTGTACAAGGCGAGTGATGCGGCACAGAAAAAAATAGACAATGCCGAATTAAAAAGTGAAGAAATTGAAAAGCAGATAATAGAATATTATCAGAAGCTTGCGGAGTCAGTTTCATTATCAAACGGCAATATAAATCCTGACGATATAGCAAAATCAGGCTTCACATGGCCATGCCCTGGATTTTACTACCTCTCTTCCCTATGGAATGAAAACCGAGTAACCTATAATCATGGTGCCATAGATATAGCAGGAGCAGGAATAATGGGCAAAGCCGTAATAGCGGCAGATGATGGAACAGTAATCGGAGCGTTCAACGGCTGTAAGCATAATTGGGGCAAATCAGCAAGCTGTGGTTGTGGCGGAGGCTACGGAAACTATGTAATGATAGAACATGGCAACGGCAAAATGACCGTATATGGACATTTTACCATAGGAGTCGTAGAAATCGGAGATACTGTAAAGAAAGGACAAACCATAGGTTTTGTCGGTTCAACAGGCAACTCCACAGGACCACACTTACATTTTGAATGTCGATTAAACGGAGTAAAATACAATCCGATGATTGAATATGAAAATATCGACACAACAAATTAAAAAATATTAGGTTATAAAACGGAAAGCAGTAAAAATTGCTTTCCGTTTTTTCTAATTAGTTATTATAAACAAACCTTAAATTAAGATGAGTAGGAAAATCGTCAACCGCTCTTTTTTCAAGGTCAGACTTTTCATCATTACTCAGA
>JAKSRB010000086.1 GCA_024403825.1 Ruminococcus sp.
CCTGTAGTGGACTTTCACCACCAAGTTACTGCCCATTCTGGGCAAACTAAAAAAACACCGTGAATCACTTTTATATGATTTGCGGTGTTTTTTATGCTGTTTTTTTACAGCCCCTTAAATATTATCTTGATTAAAAAATCTAAAATTTCCTAATATATTTAAATCGCCTTTTTAAGCTCTTCAACCTTATCAATCTTTTCCCAAGCTACATTAAGCTCTTCACGACCCATATGTCCGTATGCGGCAAGTGGGCGATACTTTGTTTCTGTAAGCTTTAACTGCTTGATTATTGAATGAGGTCTGCAATCAAATACACTTTCAACTGCCTTTGCAAGCTGTTCATTTGTATATTCAGATGTTCCAAAGCTGTCAACCATTATTGATACAGGCTTTGCAACACCAATAGCATATGCAAGCTGAACTTCACACTTATCTGCAAGTCCTGCGGCAACAATATTCTTTGCAATATATCTGCTGTAATAAGCCGCACTACGGTCAACCTTTGTTGGGTCCTTACCGCTGAATGCTCCACCGCCATGGCGTGAAAATCCACCATAAGTATCAACTATTATCTTTCTTCCTGTAAGTCCTGAATCGCCTACAGGTCCGCCAATTACAAATCTTCCAGTAGGATTTACAAAAATCTTTGTTTCGTCATTGAACAGATTTTCCGGAAGTATTGGCTTTATAACATATTCAATTATATCCTTGCGAATCTGCTCTAATGTAACCAACTCGCTATGCTGAGTAGATACAACTACAGTATCAATATGAACAGCCTTATTATCATCATATTCAACTGTAACCTGAGTTTTTCCGTCAGGACGGAGATAATCAAGTGTGCCGTCTTTGCGTACCTTAGTAAGCTGTTTTGCAAGCTTGTGTGCCAAGGAAATAGGCAAAGGCATATACTCAGGAGTTTCATTGCAGGCATATCCAAACATCATTCCCTGGTCGCCTGCACCAATCTGATTATCATCATCCTTTTCCCCGTCCTTAAGCTCATAGCTTTCATTAACACCCATTGCAATGTCGGGTGACTGAGCATCAATAGAGGTTAACACCGCACAGGTATTTCCGTTAAATCCACATTCCTGATTATCATAACCAATACTGTTTACAACCTCTCTTGCAATTCCTGCAATATCAACATAACAATCAGTTGATATTTCACCCATAACATGAATTACTCCTGTAGTTGCTGTTACCTCGCAGGCAACATGTGCATTTTTGTCCTGTTCAAGAATACTATCAAGAACTGCATCAGAAATCTGGTCACAAACTTTATCAGGATGACCTTCTGTTACAGATTCAGATGTAAATAAATGTCTTGCCATTATAAAAAAACTCCTTCACAAAAAAATAAGCACCTTTCCGAAAGGTGCAACAAATAAACTCATCTTTCGGTAATACCGCAGGATTTAGCACCTTGCATTTGCAGGTTGCCGGATTTCAAAGGGCCTGTCCCCTCCATCACTCTTGATAAGATTGTTATTAAATTTATCGTAATAATTATATATCATAAAGTCAAAAAAAGCAATAGTCAGTTTAAATTTTGGCGATACTGATATAAAAAGCTGTAAACAGTTGAAAAACTCAGATAAAAATGATAAAATAACAATGGTGAGAATTTATGAATATTAAAATAAGAAAATATGTAAATAATGATATTGAGCAGATGATTGATATTTGGAATGAGGTTGTTGAGCAAGGTATTGCCTTTCCTCAAATAGATATGCTGGATATTGATAGTGCAAACCGCTTTTTTTCATCCCAGACCCTAACATCTGTTGCAGAAAATTTAGATAATGGTGAAATACTGGGTCTGTATATTCTTCATCCAAATAATGTGGGAAGATGTGGGCATATATGCAATGCAAGCTATGCTGTTAAGAGTACATCAAGGGGCAAACATATAGGAGAAAGCCTTGTAAGAGATTGCATTGAGCAGGCAAAGAATAACGGCTTTAAAATTTTGCAGTTCAATGCAGTCGTAAAAACCAACCTTGTCGCACGCAGGCTATATGAAAAACTCGGTTTTGTTCAGCTTGGAGTAATTCCGAATGGTTTTCTTATGAAAAATGGTAGCTACGAGGATATTTGTCCATATTACTATATACTTTAAAAGGAGTAAAAACAAATGAATATTGATTTTAAGAACACAGAACCAACTGTAATACCGAATTTTAAAGGTGGAGAAAAATTACTTTCTGCTAAAATGTATTTTGACGGAAAAAACAGGATATTGCATGGCTGTCTTGAACCTGGTGCAACAATAGGCATCCATAAGCACGAAACTAACAGCGAAATAATTTATATTCTGAGTGGCAAAGGAAAAACAATTCTTGATGACAAAACTGAAGAAATTTCAGAAGGAATGGTACATTACTGCGAAAAGGGACATACACATAGTCTGATTAATAACAGCAATGAAAATTTAATATTCTTCGCTGTAGTACCAGAGCAATAAATTTTATTTTAAACTGTACAAAAACGAGAAGCAGATTATTAAAAATCTGTTTCTCGTTTTCCGTTTATCAAAAGATTTGCTATTGAATTTAACTGTTGCTTTATATATACAAAATCTTTGTTTAAATCAATAGTACGCACATAAAAATAATTACCACAAAACTCAAATTTATCATCAGGATAAACTGAATCATCTACCTTTGCATACAATAACATACCTGATAATTTGCCTGGCTTCAAATCTTCAAAATTCTTAATGTAAGTAAATATCTGATACATATCAGCAGAGCGAATTGATGATAAATCATAATAGTATTTTTTTAGTACTGTTGAATAAAACCTTGTATCTATTATCAATGTCTTATCATCTTTTTTCAGAATAATATCACTCTGCATTTTAGGTGAAAATCTGCTTTCATTATTATCTCCAAGGTTCCAACGAATGCTTTTGGAATTTGCATTAAATCTGAAATTTGTCCTGAAATATTCTCTCACAAATTTTTCAAAAAGCTTTTCCATATTTTTTTCATCAAAAAATGATGTCACCTGAAAACTGCCGTCCGTATATTCAAGCTGTAAGGAATCAAGCACAAAATAGGAAATATTCAGCATTAAATCATAATTAAGGTCCCTGCGACAAAAATGCAATCTTCTCCAGTTTATTGCAGATGGCTGAATAGTAGATATATCCTTAAAATTTATCAGTATTTTTTTAAGTCCGTTTTTACGAATTTGCAATACATTATCCTGTTGCAATAATGCCGTAACCGTAGTTTTTATAATTTGATTATATATATTATTTTCAGTAAAATTATCATTTATGCTATTATTTAATATGCTATTACTCTGCTTAGTTATTATATGCTCTTTATATAAGCCATGCTTAATCTGCCTTGATAGTGCTTTAAGTATAATTTCAGCAAACATATCATATACATCAGCAAAATTCTCAGATAAAAGGCTGTCGAAGCTTTGCTGACGCAATATTTTAAAAGCATATGTCAGCATATAATAAGTATTTTTTATTAATACCGGATTACTGATTCTCATCTGAAAACACCATCAAACTGATTTTTCCAATTTTCAAGAACTGCCTGATTATCAAACCAGTATTCTTCAAGAGTTGGAATTATATCAAAATCAATAATTTCTTTTAAGTTTTCATCTGTACAACGGATTTTTCCAAAACGCTCCTCCTTGGTCAGATTTGTGAAATAGCTGTGACCTATAACAAAACCTTTACCAAGCGTGTCATCCTGCTCTATATCAAAATTCAATTCTTTGATTTTTGTTATCAATCTATTGAATGTTATATTATCCAAATTATTCTGATATTTTTTAAATTCTGCATTATCAAAAGCAGGCTCAAAGCTGAAAAAGCTGAATCTTCTGCGTAAAACATAGTCAACCATAGCAAGACTTCTGTCCGCAGTATTCATTATACCAATAATGTAAAGATTGTCAGGAACAGAAAAGCTCTCCCCATTACAGGATAATAATATTTCTGTGTTCCTGTACTCCTTTTCAATACACATCAGCAATTCACCAAAAATTTTTGTAAGATTTCCTCGGTTGATTTCATCTATAATAAAGAAAAATTCTTTTTCAGGACTTTCCTTTGCTTTCTTACAAAAATTATAGAATATACCATTTTTCAGCTCATATCCATTATTACAAGGCTTATAACCCATAACAAAATCTTCATAAGTATAGCTTTGGTGAAACTGAATAAACTCTATACAGCTGTCATCTCTGTCACCGATAATTGAATATGCAAGCCTTTTTGCCGCAAATGTTTTTCCAACTCCCGGTGCACCTTGAATAATTATATTCTTTTTATGCTTTAACAAAGATGTAAGTGACTTATATGATTCTGGCGATATATATACCTCAGAAAGAAAGGTTTCATCATTATAAAATGGACCTTCTTCTTCCTCCTCCAACTCAGTTGAAGGCTCTGGCAATTCATCTCTGTTTATAAGGTTTACAATAAAATCAAATTCCTCTCTTGTAAGCTTAAATATGCAACCCTGAGCAATTTTAAAACATTCCATATTTGCTAATTCAGAATAACTTTTTAGCTTATCAAGACCTATTCCACTTTGAACATCTGCAATTTTCTCAATAACAATATTTTTGCCATTGCTTTCCTGCACAATTTCAGCTATAGCTGTTATATTCTTTAAAGGAGATGATTCATAGCCAATTACAGCATCGCCAGCTTTAACCTTACTGAATACAGGTGATGGCTTATTTTTCCCGCCACTTTGACTTATAACGCTGAAATCCTTAGAGCTTCCTACATCAAATGAACCAAAACTCCAATGCTCTGGATTTGTACTTATCCACCAATAATTTTTTTCTGTATTGTTTTCACTCTGATAAACAAAAGCAGAAAACTCAACAAAACTTCTAAACGGTGCATTCTCATTACTGAAAATTTCAAGAAATTTGTTATTTAAATCAACATAGTCAGTAGCCTTTGGAACTCTGTCCTTTAATAATTCAGGATAAGTAAGATTATGAGAAAACGCCTCATCATTTGAAATATACTTTCTGTTTTTGCTGTCAAGATTTATATAAAAATTAGGTCTGATCCAGAAAAGAGCGATACAAAGGTTCCATTTAATTTTTCTTTGCTTAATTATCTGGTTATATAGCAAAGAAAAGTCAGATTTAGCATTGTTGTCACCGTCAGCATATCTTAAAGCTAATTCAAAAAATTGCCAAAGATTTTCAATATCATCAACGCCACGCTTGTTGCCCCAGTCAAAAAAGCAGAAATTCTTAGCTGTAACGACAGGAACACCGATAAAGTCCGTAGGAACTTCAGAAGCGACCTCAAAATCCTCTATTATACCCTGTATAATTTTAATTCTGTTTTCATCACTTTGTCCCCTGTTAAACAAACTAAAAAGGGTGAATGGGTCAATATCAGTTACAGTATAATCCTCTTCAAGTCTTGGAAAGTTTAACTCCGCTTTTTTGAATATAGCCTGTATTTTTTCAAGCAATCTTCCACGCATATTGCGATATTCAAGAAGCTTGTTTGCAAATTTTGTGTAGAAGTCAATCCAAGTAAATTTCACATTAATTTCATTTTCCATTTTATTCACCAATATTATATAATTATAAGAAAAATTTTCCTCTTTAATAGAAATTGTAACACAAAATATTAAATATATCAATGCATTTTTTTG
>JAKSRB010000087.1 GCA_024403825.1 Ruminococcus sp.
TTCATATCTTTATTTTACCACTTTTCTTGCTTTTTGTAAAATTGATTTCCGTGATTTAAAATATTAAAATTCTGCCAAATAAAAATACTTACCAGTTTTACTTTTATATAAATCTGGTAAGTATTTTGAATTTGATTGTTTATTAATTAAAGATAAGCCGCACCGATAATTCCTGCATCATTTCCAAGTGTTGCTTTGCAAATCACTGTCTGTTTATCATTGTGCTTTGTATAACGCTCAGCTTCTACTATTGCTCTGAGCGGTGTGAGCAGATTGTCGCCCTCGTTTGAAATTCCTCCGCCTATGCAGAGTATATCAGGCTGGAATATATTGATTATATTTACGATACCTGTTGCAAGATAACTGATATATTCTTCAACCACCTGTCTTGCCAGTGGGTCACCTGCACGCATTGCATCAAAAGCTGTTCTGCCTGATACATTTGTAATATCTCCGTCACAGGTTTTAAGCATATAGCTAAATTCAGGTTTTTCTGTAAGAATTTTCTGCTTTGTAAGGTTGATAAGTCCTGTTGCTGATGCATATGCTTCCCAACAGCCATGGCGTCCGCAGGCACATTCCTTACCGCCCTTTACAATTACCATATGTCCAAGCTCTGCTCCTGCATAGTTTGAACCGCTGTATATACTGCCGTCAATGATTATACCACCACCGACACCTGTTCCAAGTGTAATTGCTACGGCATTTTTTGCACCCTTTGCACTTCCTGCAAGGTACTCACCCAATGCAGCGGCATTGGCATCATTTTCAATCTTAACCTTTGTGTTAAGTCTTTCCTCCATCATCCTTACAACTGCCCAGTTGTGGAAGTAGAGGTTTGCTGAATACTCAATAACACCTGTTTCGGGATTTACCGCACCCGGAACACCAATGCCAACTGATTCAACATCTTTCAAAGTAATTTTGGCTTCTTCAATAGCCTTTAATGCTACCTCAGCCATACTGTCACAGATTTCGCTTTCCGGACGGGGAACATTTGTCTTACAGGAAGCCTTTGCAACTATGTTGTAGTTTTCGTCAACTACGCCTGCAACAATGTTTGTGCCGCCAAGATCTATACCGAGTCTGTACATAATCAGCACATCCTTTATTTATATTTTCAGGTAAAACCCACCTGAATAATTTGCCTATAATTGATTGATAACCCATAAAATAATTATGCTGAGTTATCATAAAATATATCAAACAGAAGAATAATTATCAGCCGTTATAAGAATAGTTTGGAGCCTCTTTAGTAATCTGAATATCGTGAGGATGACTTTCACGCAGACCTGCACCAGAAATATGAACAAAACGAGCCTTGCTGTGGAGTTCAGCAATAGATGCACAGCCTGTATAACCCATACCTGCACGCAAACCGCCCATAAGCTGGTAAACGGTATCTGAGAGAGGTCCCTTGTAAGGAACACGACCTTCAACACCCTCTGGAACAAATTTATTATTGCTTGCCTGGAAGTATCTGTCAGCACTGCCTTTACCCATAGCACCAAGACTGCCCATTCCACGATAAACCTTAAACTGTCTGCCCTGATAGATTTCATTTTCACCAGGACTTTCCTCACAGCCTGCAACAAGTGAACCAACCATTACAACACTACCGCCTGCGGCAAGAGCCTTAACAATATCGCCACTATATTTAATACCACCGTCAGCAATAACAGGGATACCTGACTTAGAAGCCTCACAAGCGGCATCATAAATAGCAGAAATCTGAGGAACACCGATACCTGCAACAATTCTTGTAGTACAGATAGAGCCAGGACCGATACCAACCTTAATTGCATCAGCACCAGCATCAATAAGAGCTTTTGCTGCCTCAGCTGTAGCAATATTACCAGCAATAAGAGGTAAATCAGGATAAGCTGCCTTAACCTTGGCAACAGATTTAATAACATTAGAATTGTGACCATGAGCGGAGTCGAGAACAACAACATCTACCTGAGCCTCAAGAAGAGCAGCAACTCTGTCAAGAACATCAGCAGTAGCACCAATAGCAGCACCACAGATAAGCCTGCCCTTGTCATCACGAGCAGAATTAGGATACTGAACACTTTTTTCAATATCCTTAATAGTAATAAGACCCTTCAAGGTGCCATCATTGCCAACGATAGGAAGCTTTTCAATGCGATGCTGGCGAAGAATTTCCTGAGCCTCCTTGAGTGTAGTACCAACAGGAGCAGTAACGAGGTTTTCGTGAGTCATAACCTTAGAGATAGGCTGAGCAAAGTCAGCAGCGGTCATAAATCTGAGGTCACGATTAGTGATGATACCAACAAGCCTTCCGTCACAACAGATAGGAACACCAGAAATTTTATATTTACCCATAAGGGCATCAGCATCTCTGACGGTATTCTCAGGAGAGAGGAAGAACGGATTAACGATAACTCCATTTTCACTTCTTTTAACTCTGTCAACCTGGTCAGCCTGGCGTTCGATAGGCATATTTTTATGGATAACACCAACACCACCCTCACGAGCAATAGCAATAGCCATATCGGTTTCGGTAACGGTGTCCATAGCGGCAGTCATAAGAGGTGTATTAAGTTTAATAGTTTTAGTAAGGTTAGTAGAAACATCAACACCCTTAGGCTCAACATTAGATTCGCCCGGAATCAGAAGAACATCATCAAAGGTAAGTCCTTCTTTACCGAATTTTTGATTGTAGTCAGTATTCAGCATAATTTTCCTCCGTATCAGTAATTTATCAATAGATTAATTACATTATATTATACCAAATTAAATTGCGTTAATCAACACATTTTTAGCTTTTTTTAAAATTTGGGAACAAATTCGAGCAAATCTGCATAACATTATATTGTACAGATATATTATTGAATTTTTAAAAATAAAATATGCAGAGACTGTTAAAAATGAAGTATAAAAACTATTTTTGGACAACCTCTGCAAATGTTATTGAAAGAATGTTATGTTATTTATTGACTATCAGCCTGCAAAAAGCTGAGCCCAGTAATGTCCATATGTAGTACCTGATTTATAAGTGTAACCTACACCAAGCTTACTGAATTTTGGATTCAGTATATTAGCTCTGTGACCTGGTGAATTCATCCATGACTCAACAACCTCTTCAGGTGTTACCTGTCCTGCGGCAATATTTTCGCCAGCTGCTCTGAATGAATATTTATTATCAGAGAGAATTGAATGCCACGCTCTGCCGTCTGGTCTTGTGTGTGAGAAAAATGTTACAGTTTCCTGTGACCTTGTATTTGCATAATTACACAATTCTACATCTAATTTGAATACAGAAAGCTTTGCTTTAGTTCTCTCAATGTTTACAAGTCTTACAACCTCAGCTACAAATGGGTCAACATCAGGGAAGCTGTCAAGACCTGCTACATATCTTGAAATAATTGCTGCATCCATAGCAGTAACTTTTCCGTCAAGATTAACATCAGCATTTTGAATCTGATTATTATTCAAATTCAAAAGACCTGCTGCATATCTTTGCACCATTAATGAGTCAGCACTTGTAACTCTGCCGTTACAATCGACATCACCCTTAATATTGCTGACAGGTGATGTAGCACTCGCAGAAAATGCAGTACAGGAGAATAATAATGTAAGTACAATTAAAAACGAAATGACTGAACGAAAATGTTTTTTTGACTTTTTCATAGCTAAAACTCCTTTACTATTTAGTAATTTTATAATAATACTAAATAATGGAAAAGTCAATAAAACAGCTTTCAATAATTTAAAATTCTATGATTTATATATAAATTGTTTGCAATTTTTATGCATAAATGCTAATATTTTAATTGTATTAGTTTCATATGTCATCAGTAGAAAATGTAATTGACTTTGTATCAATTTTAATATGATAATAAAGAGAAAAACGGTACAGTTCATATAAAACTGTACCGCTGAATTTCATTATTGATTTTATCTGTCTGCAAGTGACTGATAAGTCTTTGAGTTAGAGATACTCATATATGCAGGTCTGATAATTTTTCCACCATTAACAAGCTCTTCAAGTCTGTGAGCACTCCAGCCTGCAATTCTTGCTGTTGCAAATAACGGTGTGTATAATTCACAAGGGATGTTTAACATACTGTATAATAATCCGCTGTAAAAATCGATATTTGCAGCTACACCCTTATATATCTTGCGTTTTTTACCGATTACCTGTGGAGCAAGTCTTTCAACTCTCTCATACAGGTCAAATTCTGCATTATAACCCTCTGCATCAGCCAACTGTCTTACAGATTGCTTTAAAATTCTCTGTCTTGGGTCTGAAATTGTATATACTGCGTGACCCATACCATATATTAAACCCTTTTGGTCAAAGGCTTTTTTATCAAGAAGCTTTTCAAGATATTCTGTAATAGCCTCATCATCTTTCCAGTCACTGATATGCTTTTTGAGATTTTCAAACATATAATAAACCTTAACATTTGCACCACCATGCTTAGGACCTTTAAGAGATGCAAGTGCTGCCGCAGTTGCGGAATATGTATCAGTTCCAGAAGATGTTACAACATGAGTTGTAAATGTAGAGTTATTACCACCGCCATGCTCCATATGCAGGATTAAAGCCATATCAAGCACCTTAGCTTCAAGCGGAGTATATTTTCTGTCAGGTCTTAGCAAGGAAAGAAATACCTCGGCTGTTGACATAGATGGGTCAGCCCTGTGAATGTAAAGGCTTTTATCTCTTAGATAGTGGTTATATGCGTGATAACCATATACAGACAGCAATGGAAAAACTGAAATAAGCTGAACGCACTGTCTTAAAACATTGCTTATAGTTGTATCATTAGGATTTGTATCGTAACAGAAAAGTGTAAGAACACTTCTTGCGATAGAATTCATCATATCTTCGCTTGGAGCCTTGAGTATAACATCACGCACAAAATTCTGCGGTAAGGTTCTGTACTGAACCAAAAGCTCCTTAAAATTGTGAAGCTGAGTAGCTGTTGGCATTTCGCCAAAAAGGAGAAGATAAGTAACCTCCTCAAACCCGAACCTGTTATCATCAAGCAGACCATTAACAATGTCGTTTACATTGTAGCCTCTGTAATACAGTTCACCATCACAAGGTACAAGCTTGCCGTCAACCTCTTTATTCTGAATAATGGTAGAAATATCAGTAAGACCAGTAAGAACACCCTTACCATCAAGGTCACGCAACCCACGCTTAACATTATACTTAGTATATAAGTCAGGGTTAATCATAGAATTTTCAGCCATTTTCTGAGCAAGCCCTGCAAATTCAGGAGTAATTGCAGAATATCCGCTGTTAGTACGAGCCATAATATCACTTCATTTCCCTTAATATATTTTAGAATTATATTATAACACAATTTTCATAAAATGAAAAGGTATAAATTTAAAAAATTGTCACCGCATTCGCATTGTAGGTTTACAATAGATGCGTTACAGTGGTTGGAGAAATATTATGGAATTATGGAAAACTGCAAGCAGTTTCCCACAATCCCACAATTCTACTACTACAAACAGTGCTAAACAAAAGAATTATTAAGAAAAAACAAAAAAGAGTAGCAAATAGGAAAATTCTGTGTTATAGTTAATTCGCTA
>JAKSRB010000088.1 GCA_024403825.1 Ruminococcus sp.
CTTAGTTATTGTAACACTATTATTTTTTACAGAATACTCAAAATTTCCGCTTGCTGCCCCAACCTGCTCTGACGGGACTTTTGCTCCTACGGGTTCAGGTGCTTTTTTTACAGATACTGCCTCGTCATTTGTTGCAGCTGCTGTTTCGTTTTCGGTTGCACTTACTGAAAAGGGAAGAGCTGTAAATGTACTACAGACAATCGTTGCTGACAGTAAGGCAGAAATAATTTTTTTGAATTTTGGTTTTTTCATATTATGTGCCTCCTTGATTTTATTAAAAATAATTTCTTATAAGTAAAAAAATAAGTGACAGCATTTTTCAGCTATCACTTATTTATATAAAGAGAATGCAATTGTACCCTTGTTTTTAGCAATTAATTATTCAACTTTTACTTATTAGTTAATTCGCTGAAATATTGACTGATAAGCTATATAATTCACTCAACTTTTATCTTGTTGATATTATATCAAATTAAAAAGCTGATTTCAACAGCTTTTTAAAGTAATCATATTTCGCGAAGTAAGTTTTGTAAAATGCACAAATATTTCCTTGATTTTTGTGCATTGCTACAAAATTGCCTCAAAATTTTTCGCAAATTGTAATTTTATTTGAATTTATGGTACAATTATGTTAATGTATATCATATAATTCACTGCTTTTTTGGGAGATTAGTAATGTTAAAGCCTATTTCTTTAAGTAAAAATCCGTCTTTTGAAAATATAATAAGCATTCTTTGTGATATTAACAAAAGTATAAAAAAAGAGGATTTAATACAATATTTTAAAGACATTGTTTTTGATTTTTCTGAAATGCAAATTCCTTTGTTTTCAGCTTGCTTTGATAAAGCAAATCCCCACGCCTTTGATTTTTTAAGAAATCCAGTAAAGGGGAATGGAAAATATTTTTCAAGTAAAAATGAGCAGGAATGTCTTGTAACATATTTCTCTTTAAATGTTCA
This sequence comes from Ruminococcus sp., assembly GCA_024403825.1. GTDB lineage: Bacteria > Bacillota > Clostridia > Oscillospirales > Acutalibacteraceae > Ruminococcoides. The sequence continues at coordinate 960 of JAKSRB010000088.1, forward strand.
AGAGGTTTACTCATATATTAAAAAATGGATAGTTTTATTTCCGATAAGAAAGACTCTGCTATTAAGGTTTTAGATGAATATAATATGGACTTTGCAAAACAATCAATATTTGAGCTTACAACCTATCATAATAATGATTTTAGTGAAAACGAGCTTTGCGAGATAAAAAATTTTTTTGAATATTACATATATTTAATTGAAAACAGTAAGTTTAATCAAGCTATATGTATGCTTATGCTTTATTCATTAATAAATGTCAATATAGTTTACATTAAAGAATATTTTCATGAGAAAGTGCAGTTTAATTCTATAGAGGAAGATAAAATAAATGCTGAAACTGAATATGTAATTTCATCAGCCTTAAATCAAAACATATTTTTACGATAGAAAATTCTGATGAACCTCTGCACGACAATGACAAATCTGGAGAAAAACGACCGTTGCTCTTTTCTCAGACAAAAAATTATTTAACATACAAAAATTCAGTTTTTACCTTTGAAAAGATTGGTACAAGCCATAATGACCTCACCGATGATGAAGAGGATAACTATGGCGATAAAAAATTCGGTTTAACAAAATCTGGGTTGCCTTTGGGAAAAGTTATGAATATTGTTGTTCCGATTTCAAATTCAATCTTTGGAAATTTGAACTTCAGAAATATGAAAAAATATTATATTAAATCTCATAATGGCTTATATCTTACTTATAATGATTGGCATACATCAACAAAGCTTATTTTTTCAACAGAAAAGACTAATAAAAGTGAATGGTTTATTGAAATGGAAAATAATGGCAATATTACTTTTACACCAGCAGGCTCTAAACAATATACTTGGTTTGCTATTGATGTTCCAAATGCAACCCAAAAAACAAATAAAATTCCAATGTGGATTTTTGTAAAAAATGATTCAAAGGCTCAGAAGTTTAAATTACATAAGGTAATACGATAAATGATTGTGGAAAAATTTTTTGTTTTTCCACATTTCTATATACTTATTAAAATTAACATAGTATTTATAGTCAGAAATGCTTGCACAAAATCCTGATAATCATTATTTAAAATATCTGCTAAACTTCAATAAACTATATACTCAATTTAATTTCAATGTACACAAGCGGACATTTTAAATTGAATGAAAATAAATTAATTCGACTTTTTATATGATTTTTCCCAAAGATTATTCACAATTATATTGACATTGCTTGAGATATATTGTAAAATTAGCATAAAGAAATGATGATAGGTGTATAATTATGCTAAATTATAAATGTAGCTCCTGCGGTGCACAGCTTACACTCGGCAATGCAGGAAGCCTTGTATGTAACTATTGTGGCGGAAGGTCATTTTTAACAGATTCAGACTTTAAAGGCTATGAGGAATTTAGAAAAAGACTCTTAGGCTATTATCAGGCACAGAATACTCAAAAGGAGTTTGATTATAGTGCTGATACCTTTTGGAGCTGTAAGGGAACCGATACCTTTACTATGCAGGATGGAATGCCACTTAATATTGAATATATGCTTAAATATCAGTACGCTGATTACACTATGTACATTGCAAGAGAGACTGTTGTGTATCTGTTTAATAATGGTAACTCAGCAAGTCAATTTTTAGCTGGTATCAGAAGAATTGAATACCCTGCGGCTGACAGCAAGCTATCTCGATGTTTTCCAGAACTAAAAATGCAAATAGAGCTTCAACAAGGCAAAATAATTCTTGCATTTATGCGAAGACCTAATTTTTATCCAGCTGAGGTATTTGCACCATGGAAGTCAGAGCATCTTGCATGGGTAATATCACGAATGGAAAATATCTGCTGTGCGTTCAAGTATTCAGAAATCGAGCATGGCAACATTACTCCGGTTTCAGTTTTTATAAATCCGATAACACATGAGGGTGCATTATTTGGCGATTGGAGAGGAGTAAAAAAACTGACTTCAAATTCAGATTTAGTGGCTATAAGAAAAACTGCAATACTAATGGCAGAAAATACATCTCAACCGAAAGAATTATATAATTTTTTAAATTCAAAACCAATGCTTACAGCCTTTGATGATTTTTCTATCTGGGATGAAGTAATTGAAAAGGGCTTTGGTGGGCATAAATTTGTAAAAATGCAAGGAGTATAAATTATGGGATACGGCAGCTATTCAGCATCAGACTGGAATAAATTAAAATCAAGCAGAAAGCTTTCAAACGATCAGAGTGTTGAGGAGGTTTTTAAAAATACATCCTGCAACCCTAAATTTGACCCAAAATACATAGGGACAAGAGAGTGCTTTGACTCGGCAGATCACCCAAACACAACACCTATTGTAGTAGGTCTTGATGTTACAGGCTCTATGGGGTATCTTGCAGTAGAGGTTGCTACAAAGTCACTTAATGACTTTATTATGAAGCTATATTCAACAGGTGCAGTTCAGGACCCAGCTCTTATGTGTGCTGCCTATGGCGATTATTTGGATGAATCTCCCTTGCAGATAACACAGTTTGAATCTGATATAAGAATTGCTGAACAGCTTCTTGAAATATACTTTGAGAATGGTGGTCGCGGAGAGGTTACTCCTACATGCCTTTGGTCATTCCTGTCAAGACATACAAATATTGATGCCGTCAACAAAAGAGGCGAAAAGGGTTTTGTATTTACCATAGGTGATCATGCAAAAATCAGAAGTGACTATGTTCCTGAAACCATTGAAAGAGTTAATGGTGACAAGGTTCCTGGTGCTACCAGAGAGGGTACATTAAAGGCAGTACAACAGAAATTTAATGTATTTCATATTACTATTGGAGAGCCTCCAGTGTCAAATACTCAGTTGCTTAGTGGCAGATTAATGAGTATTTCGGAAAATGATATTAGTGCAATTCCAGAGATTATTATAAGTACTATTCAGCTTCAAAAGGGTATGAAAATTAACGATATACTTAAACAATGGGATGAGATTTTGCAGCCAGTAGTAAAAGCAGCTATTAGCCAGCTTAGCATTATTGAAAATGGCAAATCCTTTACTATATAAAGTGTTATGAAAACTGTTGCAGTAATTGGAAAAAATTTTGGTGATGAAGGCAAGGGGCTTGTGACAGCAAGCCTCTCTTTGTCTGCCCAAAATTCCTTGATTGTTAAGCATAACGGCGGAGCACAGGCTGGTCATACAGTAGAAAATGAACAAACTGGCAAAAGATTTATACATCATCAGATTGCATCTGGTGCTGAATATGGAGCAGTAACTCTGCTATCGGAAACCTTTTGTCCTGATTTATATCAGCTAAAAAGTGAGATAGACAATTTTAAAAAGCTATTTGGCTTTATTCCGAAAATCTATTCCGAAGAAAATGCATGCATTACTACAATAGATGATGTACTGCTTAATATGGCAGTAGAAACCTTGCGTGCTGACAACAGACATGGAAGCTGTGGAATGGGAATAAATGAGTGCAGAAACAGAATAAATTCAGGATACGCACTAACTGTCAGGGATATTGCTAATCATAACACCGATTGGATTTTCAAGAAACTAAGAACCTTTCGGCATAACCATACTTTCAATAGGCTACAGGCTTTATGTGGTCACTCAGCTAACAGATATACCGACTTACTAAGCGATGAAAATGTGCTTATCAATTTTGCTGAAGAAATAAAGAAAAATGTATCTTTAATAAAGCCTGTAAATGCAGATAAGGTATGGCTTGAAAGCTTTGATAAAGTAATCTTTGAATCTGGACAGGGCTTACTTTTAGATGAAGATTACCTGAAGTATGCACCACATTTAACAACATCTAAAACTGGCTTAACAAACATAGTGGCATTTCTAAGCAAAAGAAATATTCCATTAAATGAAATTATTTATGTTGCCAGAACATATGTAACCAGACATGGAGCAGGTCCGTTGCCTTATGAATGTAACAGAAACGACTTAACTGGAGTAGGTACAGATTTTACAAACGAACCCAACGAATGGCAGGGGATAATTAGATACGCAAAATATGAGAGCATAGCTTCTTTTTTAGAGCCTGTTAATCAGGATATAAATATTATAAAATCAAATCAAAATATTACGCTATCGCTTGCGATTACTCATCTTGATGAAACGCAGGGTAAGCTGTACTTTGATAATCAGGCTGTGGATATAAAGAATTTCAGAGATAAAATCTCAAATCATTTTGATAATATTTATGAGCTATGGTCTAAAAATCCTTGTGAAATACAATAGACCTGTATGCATTTTGCTAATTTATGGTATTTTTAGTCGTCAACATAGAGTTTCCGAACAGGTCTATTTTAATATTCA
>JAKSRB010000089.1 GCA_024403825.1 Ruminococcus sp.
GTTATATGCGAATTGGGTGCAACTATTTTCATTGAAATATTCAAATTTGTATTGAGTATTATCATTTATATCCTCTTCCTTTCTGAATTTATATATGATTATACAGATGAATAATTTACTCAAAACTATACATCTATACATTATAATTATATAGCTATTATTTAAAAATGTCAACCAATTTATGCATCATAATTTTTTATATCGTTATATAGAACAAACTCCCTACCATTTCTGATAAGGAGTTTGTTAGTTACCGTCCAAAATTCAGCACATTTCAAATCTTTTGAAACCGCATAAATAAAGATATAACCAATCTTTGCAATATAAAATTTTATCTCTTTGAGAACTGAGGTGCTCTACGAGCTGCCTTAAGACCGTACTTCTTACGCTCTTTCATTCTTGGGTCTCTTGTGAGGAAGCCTGCTTTCTTAAGCTTTCCACGAAGATTTTCTGTATCATACTGTAATAATGCTCTTGAAATACCGTGACGGATTGCACCAGCCTGACCTGTTACGCCACCGCCTGCTACTCTGCATACTACATCAAATTTTTCCTCTGTTTCTGTAAGTGCAAGAGGCTGTCTTACGATGAGCTTGAGTGTTTCAAGTCCAAAATAATCATCAATATCTCTATCGTTGATTGTGATTTTGCCTGTGCCCTGATAAAGTCTTACTCTTGCTACTGAGCTTTTTCTTCTGCCTGTTCCGTAAAAATAAGCTGTCTTATCGTACATTATTTTCTGCCTCCTTATTATTAGTCAAGCACCTGTGGCTTCTGAGCCTGGTGGTTGTGTTCTGCACCCTCGAAAAGTCTTAATCTGAGAAGAGCATTTCTGCCGAGTGTATTCTTTGGAAGCATACCCTTTACTGCAAGCTCCATTGCCTTTGTTGGGCGTGTTGCCATAAGTGTATCGTAACGGGTTTCCTTTAAGTGTCCGATATAACCTGTGTGACGCTGCCACTTCTTCTGTGTAAGCTTGTTTCCAGTTAATACTGCATCCTTACAGTTAATGATGATTACATGATCTCCGCAATCTACATTTGGGGTAAATGTTGGCTTGTTTTTGCCTCTGAGCAATACAGCTGCCTGTGTTGCTACTCTGCCGAGTGGCTTGCCTGCTGCATCAATAACATACCAACTGCGTTCAACTTCGTTTTTCTTAGCTAAATATGTTGACATATATTTTTCCTCCTGTTTCTTTAACGCTTTTATGATTATATTACATATTTTCCTTAAAGTCAACACTTTTTTGAAAAAATTCAATTTAGCTAATCATTACCTCGTCTATTCTCCCCTATCCTCTCTTTTTTATGCCTTTTGCTAACAAACTATTTTTATTATTCGTCTTATCAATTTTCCATATTTTTCTTTCAAATGCATTTCAGCTATATTTCACCGCTTATTCACAATATGCATATTACATTTTCATATTCAACCTGTATTATATAGACACAATAAACAAAGGAATTAAACATTCCGATTTACAATAATTATTCCGAAGATTTGTTATTATCTTTCTTCTTAAAAATATACTCCCCCCCTAAAGGAAAATGGCTGATTTTTAGTCGGTCATTTTCCTTTTCTATTTTAAATTCTAAAAACTATGTTTTTTCTGCTTGTTTTGTGTTATCATTATTCTAAGATGTATTATTGAGAAAATTTATAAAGGTGGTATTTTTATGATTATCCTCGCTTCGGCTTCCCCTCGCAGACAACAGCTGTTATCACTTATCTGTGATGATTTTAAGGTTTTGCCAGCCGATATTTACGAAAGCATTACTGAAACTGTTGATTTGGAAACAATTCCTGAACAGCTTGCCTTTGATAAAGCATCATATATTTTTCAGAATTGTAAATCAGATGATATTGTAATTGGTTGTGATACAGGTGTTTTTGTTGACGGCAAAATGCTTGGAAAACCAAAGGATAAACAGCAGGCTTTTGAAATGCTGAAAATGCTCTCAGACAGAAAGCATAAGGTTATTACAGGCTGTGCAATTTTACATAAAAATCAAATCAGTAAATTTTCACAGGTAACTGAGGTTGAATTTTATAATCTTACTGATGATGAAATTTATAGTTACATAAATACAGGCGAGCCTATAGATAAAGCCGGTGCTTATGGCATACAGGGCAAGGGTGCTTTGCTTGTCAAGGGAATTGTCGGTGATTTTCATAATGTTGTCGGCTTGCCTGTAGCGGAGCTTTCCAGAAGGCTCAAAGCATTAATATAATGTAAGGGATTTGTTTTGGTAAACTATATTTTTATGTAAAGAAATTGGAGTAACAATATGATTAAAGGTGCAGTATTTGATATGGACGGACTTATGTTCGATACTGAACGGCTGGTCTATGAAATATGGCAGGAAATGCTGGATAAGGACGGTTATAATTACAATCTTGATGTATTTAAGCAGACAATAGGTCTAAGGCGTGATGAGTCTGAAAGATTTTATAAATCCTATTACGGAGAAGATTTTGACTATAATTCAAGAAAAGAGCTTAGCAGAAAAATTCATCGTCAGAAAATATTGAACGAGGGCGTTCCAATTAAAAAGGGTTTAATTGAATTACTTGAATTTTTGAAGGACAATGGAATAAAGCTTGCCGTTGCAACCTCAACATCTGCGGAAAGTGCAATTTTTATGATAAAGACAGCAGGTGTATATAAGTATTTTGATGCGTTTGTGTGTGGGAATGATGTAATAAACGGAAAACCACATCCGGAGGTTTTTCTGACTGCGGCTGAAAGGATAGGAGAAGCACCTGAAAGCTGTCTTGCCTACGAGGACAGCTTTAATGGAATAAAGTCCGCATATTCGGCAGGAATGACAACAATAATGGTTCCTGATTATCTACAGCCTACAGAAGAAATTTTAAAAATGGTAAATTGCTTATGCAATTCACTTGACCAATCCATTGAATATGTAAAATCGAAAATTTAAAATAAAAGCATATGGCAGAACTGCGATTGTAGTGGTTCTGTCTTTTTTATGAAAAAGCAGAAAAATGACAGATTTAAAAAGATTACAAAGAATATTACAAATTTGTAATATTTAGTATGGGTGAATTGCTATAAAATAGTGCTTTGCAGGCTTGGTTTTTTAAATATTATAGGCAAAAGTTAAAAATCCATTGCATATCTCTTGACAAATCGTAATTTTTATTTTATAATAATTACAAATTTGTTAATAAATTCCGATGCCTTGTAATAAATTCGTTGTCGGTGTAATATTTATTGGCAAAGTTTTGGGAGGTTATAAGATGCAGAGAATCAAAAAGCTGACTGCAATCATTCTGAGCATACTTACTCTTTCAAGCATTTGTGTATTTGGCACAAGCACATCAGCAAGTGCCAGCGGTACAGGTGCAGGGCTTGCTGAATGGGCATTAAATGCATATTACAGCGGTTGGGCTTATGTTTATGGCGGTGCAACCCCTGGTGCAGTTGACTGCTCAGGCTTGATTTATTCATACGCAGGCGGTGAAAGATGCGGTAATCCACAGCTTAATACTGCTACTGAAACAGGTTATGTAAGTAACGGTATCCCTCGTGTTCATGGACTTGGCTTATGGCGTCCTGGTCATGTTGGTGTTTATATCGGTGACGGTATGGAGGTTGACGCAAGAAATGAAGATGCGGGCGTTTGCTATCAGAGCGTTGCCTCAGCATATATGGGCTGGACATATTGGTTCAGATTAGCAGCTGTTTCTTATGTTTATAACGGCTGGGAAGAATTTAACGGCGATTATTATTACTATGAGGGCGGTCAGTATATAGTTGATACTTCAAGAAATATTGACGGCACAACATATTACTTTGACTCAAAGGGTCGTTCAAGCGAAACTCCATCAGATGCTTCAAGCAGCAGTTATTCAGATGAACAGAGCAGTTCATCATCTGAAAAGGTTATTTTATCATCTTTCTATAAGAAAGGTTCATCAGGCGAGGAAGTAACAAAAATTCAGGAAAGACTTTCAGAGCTTGGCTATTATAACGGAAGTATTGACGGATATTTTGGTGCTGAAACCGTAACAGCTTATAAGGCATTCCAGCAGGCAGCAGGATTGACAGTTGATGGAATATCAGGCTCAGACAGAGAAGTTTTATATTCTGACGATGCACCATATGCACCTGTAGAAAAGGTAGAAGAGAAATCCGAAGAAGTAGTAAAAACTGAAGCTGTAGAAGATGAAGCAAATAAAAATACTGAAGATAATTCAGATAAAGCTGATACAGAAGAAAATGTAACCTATAAATTAGATGACGAAAACGAGGAAGTATTGAAAATTCAGTCAAGATTATCGTCACTTGGTTACTTCACAGTAGAGGCTACAGGTTATTATGGAGAATACACTGAGCAGTCAGTAAAGGCATTCCAGAAAGCAAACGGACTTGAAGAAACAGGCGTTGTAGATAAAGCAACATATGAGTTGCTTAACAGCGACAAGGCGGTATTCAATCCACATCTTAATGTATCAACACCAGATACAGCAACAGCTGAATCAGGACCTTCACAGTTGTTGTCAGGAAATGTTTCAGATTACATAATGACAAATGCAACAAATCAGAGTTATGCTGATACAGCCTCAGAGGTTGCATCAAAGACAAAGACAATTACAAATCAGGCACTTTCAAAGTCATCATCAGTAATACCGTCAGCAACAACAGCTGAGGCTAAAAAGACAGCAAGTGTATGGATGTGGTTTGTGCTTGTAGCAGTAATTCTCGGAGCATTGGCAGTAACATTCTATATAAGAGATTATAAAGAAACAAGATATGCCAGATACCTTGAACGCAAAAAGAAAAGCTCTGTTCCAAAGGCAACACAGGCAAGCTCAAGGTGGTAAATGATTATTAACCTTACATCAGTAAGAAATATTGGTAAAAGGTTGTTAATAAATTTGTGAAAACCCGCTCAGGTATTTTTGATTGTGTGTTTTTCCTGAGTATGGTCGGAATAAAAG
>JAKSRB010000009.1 GCA_024403825.1 Ruminococcus sp.
GGTATTAATACTATATGGCAATGCATTACATTATTCAAACCACATATTACCAAAACAATTATATGAATATTATACCACAATATAAAAAAGTGTCAAGCCATTAATCGATTTTTTTAAATTTTTTAATAAATTGTTTTAATATATTTATTCCAGTATTTTTACATTATATGACAATAATTTACTGTTTCTCTGTAAGAAGTTTATTTAGTTCCTCAAGAAAAGTATTTATATCCTTAAATTGTCTATATACCGAAGCAAATCTTACATATGATACTTCATCTATATCTTTGAGCTGTTCCATAACAAGCTCTCCTATTTTCATAGATGTTACTTCCCTATCAGCATTAATTTGCAGGTTACTTTCTATTGCGGCTACGATTTCATCTATCTGTTCAAGCGAAACAGGTCTTTTTTCGCAGGCACGCAAAATTCCTGATGTAAGCTTGTTACGGTCAAAAACTTCCCTTGACTTATCTCTTTTTACTACTATCAATGGTACAGTTTCAATAATTTCGTGAGTTGTAAATCGCTTTCCACAGCTCAGACATTCCCTTCTCCTGCGGATTCGCTTTCCCTCATCTGCCGAGCGAGAATCTATAACCTTGCTTTCTTCAAAATTACAATAGGGACATCTCATTTTATATTCGCCTCTTTCAAATTATAAATTTCTATAATGTTTAACTTTTCTCTTTTTTCTGTTTCTTGTTGATTGAATCCTTGCTGCTATGTAGTATATGAACAATACAAGGAAAATAAAACCAAGCACTATTAAAAACCAATATGATTTAAATACGGTGCTTATAACTCTGATAACAAATAAAATTCCGCTGCGTTCTATTTTTTCGCTTGATACAAGATTAACCTGTGTTATTAACTGCTTTTCGCCTGTTGAATCATCTCTGTAATAAATTGTGGCTTTTCCAACTACTGTATCAGTATTAAGAGGTGCATCAATGCTTTCAGGTACTTCTGTTTCAATAACCAGATTTTCATCTTTAATATCTGACGGCACAATGCAACTGAAATTTGTCTGCGGTACAAGCAATACGGAATCTACTCCCCACGCAAGATTTACTTTTTCCTCACAAATTGGGGTCTGCCTGCTTGCAACTGATTTCATTTCAAGACTTGTTAAAGCCCACCTGAACAATGATGCTGCATCTGTAAATGTTCCGTATTCTTCGCTTACTCCCTCCTCATATGGAGCGTGAAGTAAAACAGCCATATATGAATATCCGTCAGCCGATGCAGTAGTTACAAGACATCTGCCTGCCTGATCTGTAGTACCGGTTTTGATCCCCTTGGCATACATATAATAGTATTCACCGCCATTATTAGGGTCAATAAGATAGTTTGTTGTAATCAGCGGATAATCATCACCCTCACAATAATACATTGCAGTATCACTAATTTCAGCGAATTTTGGAAGCTTCAATGCATATGCAGCTATTTTGTATAAATCACGAGCGGTTGTATAATGGTCATCATCGTGCAAGCCGTCAGGATTTGCAAAATGAGTATTTTCACAACCAATTTCCTCAGCCTTTGCATTCATCATATCAACAAATTCATCTATATCGCCACCACCAACATAATCAGCAAGAACCATTGCCGCATCATTTCCTGACGGTACCATCATACTATAAAGCAAGTCGATAACACTCATTGATTCTCCAATATGGTCGGCTACATTCGCAAGTGAGCTTCCTGTGTTTTCAAGCTCATCAAGCACCGACTTTTTTATATTAATTCTGGTGTTTTCAATGTCATCAATATTTTCAACCGCAACTATATATGTCATAATTTTTGTAGTAGATGCAGGATAGCGTTTTTCATCAGCCGCTTTTTCATATACCACCAAATTTGTATCCATATTTACCAGCAATACAGCATCACAAGCTGTTTTAATATCATTAGGATAATTAATTGCCTGTGTAGATATTACCGATGTAGTTAAAATTACTACAAGTGCAAAAAATACCGAAAGTATTCTGATAATTTTTATTTTCATTAAAATAACTCCTTTAATCATTTTATATATTCATTAAATTAATTCATTATATTATGACCGCCATTATCAAAAAGGCGATTAATTTCAGAGTTCAATATCCTTAATTCATCATTTCTGAGGTCTTTATATGCAAACAATATATAATCGGCTATTTTCTGAGATAGCTCAATACTTTTTGTATCAGCAAAATCAGCTATTGCCATTTGCGGAAGTCCATGCTGGCGTTCTCCAAAGAAATCTCCAGGACCTCTCATTCTCAAATCTTCATCAGCAATTTTAAAGCCGTCATTAGTTGAACACATCACATCAAGCCGTTCTTTAGTCATCTGATTATCCTTATCGCTGACAAGAATACAATATGACTGTTCAGAACCTCTGCCAACTCTGCCTCTTAACTGATGAAGCTGTGAAAGACCAAATCTCTCAGCATTTTCAATCATAATTACAGACGCATTAGGAACATCAACACCAACCTCAATTACAGTTGTTGCAACAAGAACGGATATTTCTCCTGTAACAAATCTATGCATTACCTCTTCTTTTTCGTCAGCCTTCATATGTCCATGAACAAGCCCAACCGGAATATCAGGAAATACATTTGCCATAAGCTCCTGAGCATAGTGTTCAACCGACACTACATCTTCAAGCTCTCCATCCTCAACAAGCGGACAAACTATATACGCCTGCCTGCCTGCCTCAACCTCACTACGAATGAATTTATATCCCCTACTGCGTTGGTTTGAAAAAAATCTTACTGTTTTTACAGGCTTTCGTGAAGGTGGAAGCTCGTCAATTATAGAAATATCAAGGTCACCAAATATAATAAGCCCCAAAGTTCTTGGAATAGGTGTAGCACTCATTACAAGTAAATGCGGATTATCTCCCTTACTTAAAAGCCTTGCACGCTGTGCAACTCCAAATCGGTGCTGTTCATCTGTAATTGCAAGTCCGAGATTTTTAAAATCTGTCTTATCGGTAATAAGTGCGTGTGTACCTATTATCAAATCCAGCTCACCGTCAGCGATTTGCTGGCGGATTTTCTTTTTTTCTGACTCTTTTAATGCACCTGTGAGAATCCCTACATTAATATGTGTATTTTCAAACAGCTTACAAAATGTATCATAGTGCTGTCTTGCCAGAATTTCTGTAGGTGCCATAAATGCAGCCTGAAATCCGTTTTTAACAACTGTATAACTAACCGAGACTGCAACCGCTGTCTTACCTGAGCCAACATCTCCCTGCACTAATCTATTCATAGGTGCATTACTCTGAGTAATGTCATTTATGCAATCTGAAACAGCCCTTTTCTGAGCATTTGTAAGCTTAAATGGTAAAAATTTTTCAAAATCTTCAGAATAATCAGTAGTAATTTTTACTCCGCACTCTCCCCTGTTATTGTTCTTTAAATTTCTCATTCCAAGGTTAAGTACAACAAGCTCCTCAGTAACAAGCCTTTTTTTTGCAGCCTCAAGCATTTCATGGCTTGAGGGAAAGTGTATATTTAATAGTGCCTCTTTTAAACCACATAGACCAAAGGTTCTCCTGACCTGCTCAGGAAAAGAATCCTTGACAACATCAGGTAATAATTTCAAAGCATTTTCAACCGCTTTTTCAATGCTTTTACTTGGCAATCCTGCCGTTTGTCTGTATATTGGACGAATTTTCACTCCTGATTCTACAGGAGCAAAGGTTGGAGAAATTATTACAGCACCATAATTTTCATATGTTACTCTGCCATAAAAATAATACTCCTTGCCAACTGAAAGCATATTTCCGATATATCTGTTATTAAAAAAAACAATGTTTATTGTTGAAGTATCATCATAAACGGTGGTTTTTGAAAGTATTCTTCCACCACTTATACAAATGCTTTCAACAGGTGTTGCAAGAACAGCCTTAATGCAGGCATTCTCACCAAATTCAAGATTTTCAATTTTAGTTACAACGCTCCAATCCTCATAGGTGCGTGGATAAAAGTAAACAAGGTCAGCAATGCTTTTAATTCCGAGTTTATTAAAAAGCTCTGCACGCTTTGCTCCAATACCACTAAGACTTGTAACAGATTTATTGAATAATGATGAAGATGCCATAACTTATCCTTTCATAATTCATCATTTGATAAAAACAGGGACATGACAAAAATCACGCCCCTATGCAATTTACATTCAATTATTCTACACTCAGAATGAAGTAATAAACAGGCTGGTCGCCCTTAACAAGTGTAATATCGGTACGAGAACCAAATTTATCAGTAAGCTTACGATATGCCTTTTCAGCCTCTTCCTCAGTTATACCGTTACCATAAACAAGTGTAATAAATGAAGATTCACGCTTAACCATATTTTTAGCAAGCTTCAAAACAGCCTTTACAGGATTTTCCTCAGTAATTGTAAGCTTACCATTTTCAAGAGCAATAATATCGCCCTCTTTAATCTTTTTACTGCCAAATTCACTACTACGAGCCGCAAAGGTTACAAGTCCTGTACCAACATTTGAAGCTGAATCCATCATAAGCTGAGCATTACTTTCAGCAGAAATGTCAGGGTCAAAATTAAGCATAGCAGTCATACCCTGAGGAATTGTGCGAGTAGGAACAATAATAACATTTCTGTCTTTAACCATAGGAACAGTCTGTTCAGCGGCAAGGATAATATTTTTATTATTAGGTAAGACCAGAACATTCTTAGCAGGAGTAGCCATAACCGCTGCATAAATATCATCGGTACTTGGGTTCATACTCTGACCGCCTGAAACAACATTGTTACAGCCGAGGTCAAGAAACAGATTTTTAAGACCGTCACCAGCCGCAACTGCTACGAAACCGAACTGGTCAACAGGCTCTGCAATTTCATATTTTGGCTCATCAGCAGTTTTAGCTGATTTCTTAGCATTTTTGTGCTGTTCCTTCATATTTTCAACCTTAACAGTAAGGAGCTGACCAAATTCCAAGCCCTTAGTCAAAGCATCACCTGGCTGTTCTGTATGAACATGAACCTTGATGATTTCATCATCACTTACAACAACAACGCAATCACCTATAGTCTGGAGATAATCCCTAAGCTCATCAGGGTCAGCTAAAGCTTCAGAATTTCTGCCAACAATAAATTCAGTACAATAGGTAAATCTAATATCCTCATCAAACTGAGCGGCAGCATTTTCAAAGGTTTCAACAGTAGCCTCCTCAGTCTGGTCATACTCAATCATAACATCGTCTTTCAAAACAGAGAGCATACCCTCAAAAATAACGCAAAGACCTTTACCACCTGCATCAACAACACCAGCTCTTTTAAGAACAGGGAGAAGCTCAGGAGTAATGGCAAGAGCATCATTTGCACTATCAACAATAGCCTGCCAGATTTCAACAACATCATTTGTATCCTTAGAAGCCTCAATACCAGCCTCATAAGCTAATCTTGCAACTGTGAGAATAGTACCCTCAGTAGGCTTCATAACAACCTTATAAGCGGCATCAACGCCAATGCCGAGAGCAGCCGCAATATTTTTTCCATTAACCTCTTCCATATCCTTCAAGCCCTGAGCAAAACCTCGGAATATCAAAGAAGTGATAACACCTGAATTACCTCTTGCACCTCTGAGCATAGCAGAAGCAACAATATTGGCAACCTCACCAGCATTAGTAGTCTGACAATCCTCAAGAGCCTTAACAGCGGCAGAAATAGTCATAGACATATTAGTGCCGGTGTCACCGTCAGGAACAGGGAAAATATTCAAATCATTGATTTTACCTTTTTGTGCATTAATATTGTTTGCACCCGAAATAACAGCATTTTTTAATACTTGACCGTTAATCATAACAGCACATCCTTTAATCTTAAATAAAACAAACTTTACTTTGTAAATCAAATAAATACATATAATAGTATTATACATATTTAAAATCAGATTTGCAATAGAAAAAGAAAATATTATGTTAAATAATCTACAGATTTTTCTATATTTAAAAATTAAAATCGCAAACAAGATTTTAGTTTTAAAAAATTCATCAATAATCAATGGTTTAAACATCTTTTATGTGTTTAAAATCAAAAAAGTTTTCCACAAAAAATCATAGAGCTGTGGAAAATGAAGTTTATAAAACTCTTTTTACATAGCTCATAAAATTCTCAATATTTATTCAATTATTACTGACCATTTTTCAGCAAGCTTATCAAGTGTATATACTGCATTTGCAGGGCTTGTTGACGGCAATTTTATTGCATGGATTTTTGTTTGCGGATATACAAATTTTTCATATAAATTATATGAGGTTGTACCATTTGTAAATATTCTTGTAATTTTGCTTTCATTGATAATTTTCTGAATATCATTAGTTTTTACATCTTTTATAGAACTGTCGGACGAGCCTGTTATTGTACAGCTTTGAATTGTATCCCATAGTGCAAGCTTATGCTTTAAAATTATTGCTTTTTTGTCATCAATAGTTTCAGGCTGTTCTTCATTATAAAGCCTTGCTATCAGCTTCCAGAAACGATTTTGCGGATGTCCGTAAAAAAAACTTACTTTCCCTCGATTTTATTGACGGAAAGCTACCTAAAATCAGAATTTCAGATTTTTCATCATATAAAGGCGGAATAGGGTGCATTATTCTTTCAGTATCACTCATTTTTTATTTCTCCGATTTGCAGGAATACATCTGCTCCATTATCCTTTTACCTGATTTTGTTCTGAATATCTTTTCATAAGCCTGCTGTTTTGCTTTCTGACTTGCGTTATCCTCATAGAGATTTACAATAAAATCTGCTTCTACAAGTATTTGATAAGGCTTTGTGGAAATATTATCATAAGTATGATGATGACCAACAAGGAATTTTACTTCATCTATAAATTTATTATCAAAATTTAATGCTTTAAGTAGTTTTTCTGCTTCCGCTGGCCCTTCTGTTTCCTGATATTTTCCAGCACTTGAATTATATTTCTCCTCACTAAGCTTTATTCCTATATCATGCACCAATGCCGTTACCTCAAGCAAGCTTTGCTCATATTCACTTAATTTTTCACTGTTTCCGATTGACCTTGCAAATGCATAAACTTTTATAAAATGATTTATTCTGCGTACATCTGTTCCAAAATATTCAATCATTGCATTTGCTACAGCAGTTATTTTATCCATTCTTTCTCTCCCCTTTAGGTAGTTTTCTGATATATGCAAAGGTTTCCTTTTCTCCCTTATCCCTGAGCATTGTCAGCAAGGTATCAAGCAGTTTTTCTGTATTTGGATGCATTCTGCTTTTTCCTTTTACTCTTAAAAAATATGTGTACGGGTCGCTATCCTTGTAGTTTTTTCCATTATAAATTTTGCTTGCCGCTACTCTGTCGCAAAACATTTCTATTACAAATCTTATCGGCATTTCAACATTTTCTATCTGCTTTGTTTTTGGATTATAGTCATTCCAATATTCATAATGATGTCGGTTTCTGCCCTTATGATGCATCCATGCTCTGGAGCTACCGTATATTTCACGCTCTTTTTCATTCGGGCTTCGTGTTCCCTGATAATATTTAGCACCAGGAATAAACTCTGTCGGAGAATATTTTGATAAATCGTGCTTTAATCCTTGCCATAAAATCCCAGCTCTTGCACAGTTTATTATAACCTTGTGTCTATGTTTAGTTATTGTTCTGAAATGCTGTATAGGATGTGCCATATTTTTCACCTTACTTTATTAATCTGTTGTATATCGACTAATATTTTAACACATTTTCTTTAACTTTAAAATATGCTATTGCTTTATTTTGAAAAAAAAGTTATAATAGCATTATAAGTATAATTTTTGGGCTACTTGAAAAAACTTTGTTTTTTATGTCGCTTTGTGTTCTGAAAGGGGATAGTATGGATAAGGAATTTACTAAACGCATTTCTATTATAACTATGGGCATTATACTTGCCATTTCATTAATAATGAGTATATTTGTAGGTGGTGTTTTTGAAAGCACTGCAACTATATTTTATGTACAAAACACTATTCCAAGCACTGTACCGACTGATGCTGTAAACGAAACACAAGCTTCAACCATTGCTGAAACTACTGAGGCTACACTTAACAAAAATCTTTACAGAGATAATGTTGTTGAGAAAATGGAGCTTACTCAGGGCGAAACAAAAATCCTGAGTCTTAGTGAAAAAGAAATCAAAAAGCTTGAAGGCTTTAGCAGTAGTAATAATAATATTGTAGCTGTTGATGACGGAGGCAGAGTTGATGCAATAAGTGTTGGAAATGCAACTGTATCGGCTGAATTTAAGGACGGAAACAAGTGTGATTTTGAAATTACTGTAACTGCATCAGACGAAACACCTTCATTATATGACGGATATTCAACTGCGATTATTGCCAATCAGGATATACTGCAAGCAAATATCGACAGTAACAGCTATAATGAATTATATTTTATAAGGGTAAACCGTCAGGAAAACTGTGTAACAGTATATACCTATGATGAAAACGGAGAATATACCATACCTGTAAGGGCAATGATTTGTTCCTGCGGTGCTGATAATGGTACGATTACAGGTAATTTTGATATTTACTTTAAAAACGAATGGCACGCATTATATCAGAATTGTTATGGTCATTATGTAAGCGGAATTTCAGGTGATTATCTGTTCCATTCAGTACCATATTTCACAGCATCACCTGATGACCTTGAGGTCGAGGAGTTCAACAAGCTTGGCACATCAGCATCACTCGGCTGTGTAAGAATGGAAACTGCCGATGTAAAATGGATATTTGAAAACTGCCCATATTATACTGATATTGAAATTTATGATGATGACGAGCCTGGTCCACTTGGCAAACCTGATGCAATAAAGATTACAGACCTTAGCTGTGGTTGGGACCCAACAGATGATAATGAGTTAAATCCTTATAAAAATGCAAAGCCGTCAATTATCGGATTAACAAATACTGTACTTTCAGTAGGTGATGATTTCTATGCTCTTGGCGGAATCAAGGCTTACGATACTTGTGGAAATGAAATTACCAATAAGCTGAGTGTTGTAGGAAATGTTATAACCTCAAAGGCAGGAATTTATAAAATTACTTATTCTGTCGAAGATGTAATGCATAGAAGTGTATCAGCAGATATATATGTAACTGTAAAATAATATAATACAAGATAAAAAACAGAGTCTGATAAAGGCTTTGTTTTTTATTATAAAATTAAAAAATTATAAAGGATTAGAGATATGGCACAATATGAAATAATAAAAACAGAAATTGACGAATTTAAAATGGATTGCATACATTTTGGAAACGGTAAAATCCCTATGGTAATAATACCTGGAGTAAGTATAAATCCGATTGCACCAATGGGAGCATCGGTAGTCAATGCTTATAAAATTTTTAATGATAGATATGATGTTTATTTATTTGACAGGAAAACACCTATGCCAAAAGAATATTCTGTTTATCAGATGTCTGAGGATACTGTAAAGGTAATGAAAAAGCTTGGAATAAGCAATGCCTGCATTTTTGGTACATCTCAGGGCGGTATGATTGCACAGTATATTGCTATTAATCATCCAACATTTGTTAAAAAGCTTATCCTTGCATCCACTATGTCAAAAATGAATGAAGTTGCAAAAGCTACTTTTAATAAATGGCTTGAGCTTGCTGATAAAAAAGATTATCAGGGTATTAAATATGCAATGCTTACAGATTTATTTTCAGACAGATTTATTGAAATGTACGGAAAAATGTTTATTGAAATGCAGCCTGAAATTACTGCTAAGGATTGTGAAAGGTTTATTACTCAGGTAAATGCCTGCGTAAAATTTGATTGTTACAATGAACTTGAAAAAATAACCTGCCCTGTATTAGTAATCGGTGCCGAAAATGATAAGGTTTTATCAGCTGATGCATCAGTTGAAATAGCAGATAAGCTTGGCTGCAAGCTGTATATTTATAAAGATTATGGGCATGTAGTTTATGATGAAGCACCTGATTATAAGGAAAGGATACTTGAGTTTTTTGAAAGCTGAATTATTTGTAACTAATTTTTAAATCTGAATATTTTTCAACTCAAAATCAAAAGGGACTGTATTTTTTGACAGTCCCTCTATTCATTCACAACAAATTTATAAAATATTATCTGCAAGCATAAGCAATTCCGAAAAATTTTCAATAGTATAAGGTGGTTTTTCTGCATTGCCAAATCCGTACTTTGCAAAAACAAAAGGTACTTCTGCTTGATTTGCGGCATCAAAATCACTTTGAGTATCACCTATATATACAGCCTTTTCAATGTTATTGCGTTCCATAATAATTCGGATATTCTCGCCCTTTGTTTTGCCTGTTACACCTGCACATTCAAAATCTGTTACAATATTTTCAAGATTATAATACTTAATAAATGCCTGAATATATCCGTCCTGACAGTTGCTTACTATACAGATTTTATGTTTTTCGCAAAGTTGATTTAATGTTTGTACAACATTTGGATAAATAATTGCTCCGTTTTGCTCCAGATAACTGCACTGAGTTCTACAACATTCTATAAGAATCTCCGAACCTCGTTTTATACTCAGCTCTGGCAAGGCTATTTCTGCTATCTGAGCAAGTGTTTTTCCCATATAGCTTTCCATTTCCTGCTGGGTTATCTGTTTTGAGGTTTCAGAGCTGTATTTTCTCAACACCCCATTCCAGACAGGCAAAATGGCAGATGTTGTATCCCATAATGTTCCGTCCATATCAAATATTAATGCTTTGTTACTCATAAATCCTCAATCTATTGTATATACATAATTATTTTTGCGTGGAGAAACGGCTGTTGCGTTCTCTCCGTCCTTATATCCGAGAATACAATGTCCTATTCCCTCAAAATCGCCCTCTATTCCAAGTGATTTTAATATATTCTTTCCCTCTTCGCTTTCAAATTCCTGCTTTGCTCGGTGAATCCAACAGCTGCCTATTCCTAAATCCTCTGCCGCAAGCATAAGATTTTCCATTACAAGAGTTCCGTCATAAATATAGGTCGGATATTTTTTATCTGCAAGAACAATCAATACTACAGGTGCATTATAGAATGGGTCAAAGCCTTTTTCTGCTCCCATAATTTCTGCATTCATTGCAGATAGCTTATCACGCATTTCCCTATTTGTCACCTTGATTATTATGGGTGACTGAAAATTTCTTCCTGTTGGTGCATATGTTCCTGCCTCGATAATTTTATTAATTACATCATCAGGCAGCATATCAGACTTATATTTTCTCGTACTTCTTCTTGACTTTATAATATCTAATGTTTCAGGCATAGTAATAACCTCCTGTATATTTGTTTTATTCAGTATATCACGATTAGCTGACAAATTCAATTATATTAATAACAGAAATGCTGATTTCTATTAAATTAACACTTAACGCAGTTTTTTGAGAATAATTTCAAAATCCTATTGACAAATATAAATTCAGGTGGTATATTTAAATTAACATATGAACACATTTACATATGTTCAATCTTAAATCAATAAACTAAAGCTAAAAAGGTGATAAATATGAGTGAAAATCAAAGTAAAAAAATCAATTCTGAAATTCCAGATATAGAGGTTCTATTTGAACTTGCAGACCTATTCAAGGTTTTTGGTGATTCAACAAGACTGAGAATAATGGTTACAATCTCAGATAATGAAATGTCTGTACTAAATATTGCAGAAACACTGAATATGGAGCAAAGCACTATCTCCCACCAGTTGAGAGTATTGCGACAAAATAAACTCGTGCGTGTACGCAGAGAGGGCAAGCAGATTTATTATAGCCTTGATGATGACCATGTTAAAAAAATAATAGATATGGGACTTGACCATATTCTTGAATAATTTTGATAAATAATGGGGTGTTGATTGTGGATAAAAGTTTTTGGGATAAATATTCGGTAATATATAATCTGTTTATGAGAAAAGATTCCAAAATGTATCAGGAAATGTTTAAACTTATAGGAAAACAGATAAAAGGCAAAAAAGTACTTGAGGTAGCTACAGGAACAGGACTTATTGCTAAGAATTGTGCAGAATATGCTGATACTATGTGTGCAACAGATTTTTCAGACGGAATGTTAAATAAGGCAATGAGTGGAAATATTCCTGAAAATTTAACATTTGCAAGACAGGATGCCTGCAATCTGACTTATGAGGACAATACCTATGATGTAGTAATAATATCAAATGCCTTACATATTATGCCAAATCCTGATAAAGCATTGCAGGAAATACGAAGAGTATTAAAACCAGACGGTATATTAATTGCTCCGACATTTACCCATGGAAAAATGAAGAAGCAACAACAACTTTTATCAAAAGCAATGGGATTAATTGGCTTTAAATTCAAGGGGTGGACAAAAGAAACATATATAAACTTTATTGAGAAAAGCGGTTGGAAAATTACATTTACAAAACAAATTGCAGGCTGGTTTCCACTAACCTATGTTGAATGTAATTAATCAGGGGGAATAATTATGAAATACACTTTTATTTTACAGAATTTAAACTGTGCAAATTGTGCAGGAAAAATCGAAAATAAGATAATTAATACAGACGGATTTGAAAATGTCAGCTTTAACTTTGCTACTAAGAAGCTTAACTTTTCTACTAACAAATCTAATCCACTTTCTGAAATTCAGGCTATTTGCGACAGCATTGAAGACGGTGTTACTGTTGTTGACCTTATGGCTCTTAAATCTAAAAAATACACTTTCATTTTACAGAATTTAAACTGTGCGAATTGTGCAGGAAAAATCGAAAATAAGATAATTAATACAGACGGATTTGAAAATGTCAGCTTTAACTTTGCTACTAAGAAGCTTAACTTTTCTACTAACAAATCTAATCCACTTTCTGAAATTCAGGCTATTTGCGACAGCATTGAAGACGGTGTTACTGTTGTTGACAGCACCAATAGCAATGAGGCTACACACAGTCATAACCATAGCGAGCATTGTGATGATTGTAATGACCACGAACATTCAAAGCATACATCAAAAAATAAAATCTCATCATCTGCAATTTTAATCATAATTGCAATTATATGCGGAGTTTGTGCAATAGCAAGTGAATGGCTTTTGCCACAAGGCAATTACAGCCATATAATTCAAGCTGTTTTCAGCCTTGCAACTATCCTTACATCAGGACTTGACACATTTAAAAGAGGATTAAAGAATATAATCAAATTTAAATTTGATGAAACTGCCTTAATGACAATAGCAGTAGTAGCAGCATTTTGTCTTGGAGAATTTGTTGAAGCCGCAATGGTAACATTATTATTTGCAGTAGGAGAACTAATCGAAGACAAAGCAGTTAATGCATCACGCAGAGATATTGAAAAGCTTGCACAAATCCGACCTGACTCAGCAACAGTTATCAGAAACGGAAAAGAATATATTACAAATGCAGAGAATGTTGCAATAGGTTCAATTATTATTGTAAAGCCACACGAAAGAGTACCACTTGACGGAAAAATAATCAAAGGTAAAACAACTCTTGACAATTCAGCATTGACAGGAGAAAGCCTGCCAATAGATGCAGGCGAAGGAAGCGAAGTATTAAGCGGTGCAATAAACGGAAACAGCCTTATTGAAATACAGACAATGAAGGAATTTGGTGAAAGTACAGCAACCAGAATTTTGCGACTTGTTGAAGACGCTGCTGCACAAAAAGGTAAAAATGAAAAATTAATTTCAAGATTTGCCTCAATTTATACTCCGATAGTAATAGTAATATCAATTCTTATAGCAGTAGTACCTACAATAATACTCGGAGATTTTACAGTATGGCTCTATCGTGCCTTGACCTGTCTTGTTGCCTCCTGTCCTTGCTCAATAGTAATCTCCGTACCTCTCGCCTACTATTCCGGAATTGGAGCATCATCAAAAATCGGTGTACTTATTAAGGGTGGAAAATATCTTGAAGCACTTGCAAAAGCTGACTCATTTGTTTTTGACAAAACAGGTACACTCACAACAGGTAAGCTGAGTGTGAATAAGATTGAAGCTTTCGGAAATATGTCTGTAAATGATGTGCTTGCACTTGCAGCCGCTTGCGAAAAACATTCAGTTCATCCGATAGCAACCGCCATAAAGCAAAAGGCAAATAATCTTAAATTGCCTGAATTAATTAATTATAATGAGAATGCAGGTTACGGCACAAGTGCCGAGTATAAAGGTAAAAAGGTTGAGTGTGGAGGATATAAGATTTTAAGCTCAGAGGAAAAACAACTGATAAAATCTGATTCAACAGTATTTTTGAAATACGATAACAAATTAGTAGGAGCAATAAGCGTAAGCGATACATTAAGAATCGAGTCAAAGCAGGTTATCTCAGAGTTAAAAAATCTTGGAGTAAAGAACACAGTAATGCTTACAGGTGATTCAGCACAAACCGCTAAAAATGTAAGCGGTGAGCTTGGATTAAGTGATTTCAAGGCAGATTTATTACCAGCAGATAAGCTTAGTGAATTTAAGAAAATTAAGGATAAATCAAAATCAGCCTGCTTTATCGGTGACGGCATAAACGATGCCCCTGTACTTTCTGCAAGTGATTGCGGTATAGCAATGGGACTTGGCAGTGAAGCGGCAATAGAGGCGGCAGATGCGGTACTCGCCTCAGGAACACTTGAACAGCTCCCAACTGCAATAAAGCTTGCCCGCAAGGTTATGAATACAGTAAGAACCAACATTGCTTTCTCACTCATAGTAAAAGCAACAGTAATAATACTTGCGGCATTTGGTATAGCACATATGTGGATGTCAGTAATCGCTGATACAGGAGTAAGCGTATTATGCGTACTTTATGCGGCAAGACTTTTGGAAATGAAAAAGTAAAAATAAAAAATAAATAGTACATAATAAAAAGCATAGCAAACGGTATGTAAAACTACAGCCGTCTGCTATGTTTTTACTTTTTAATAAATTCATACTACTTAATCACTAAAAAATCACATATACTAAAATGATAAAACGAAATAAATTTTTAGAAGATTTTTTATTGAATTTTATGGAGTATATTGACAATCCTACTAAAAGAATGTATAATTTAATTAATGGCATATGCCAAAAATTAAGAAGGAAGAAATTTATGCTTGAATTAAAAAATATTTCTTTTGAAGTTTCAGACGAAAAAGGAACTAAGGAAATTATAAAAGATTTAAACTTAAAAATAGATGACGGAAAATTTGTTGTAATCACAGGACCGAACGGAAGTGGAAAATCAACCACCGCAAAAATCATAGCAGGAATTGAACAGCCTGTAAGTGGAAGTATCTATTTAGACGGCAAGGATATTACTAACAAAACAATAACTGAAAGAGCAAATGCAGGAATCAGCTTTGCATTTCAACAGCCAGTAAGATTTAAAGGAATTACGGTACTTGATTTATTGAAGCTTGCTTCAAAAAAACAGCTTACCCCTGCCGAGGCAGGAAAGTATCTTGAAATGGTAGGTCTCAGAGCAAAGGACTATATCAGAAGAGAAGTAAATTCGTCCTTATCAGGCGGAGAATTAAAGCGAATAGAAATTGCAACCGTACTTGCAAGAGAAACCAAGCTTTCAATTTTTGATGAACCAGAAGCAGGAATAGATTTATGGAGCTTTCAGAATTTAATTCAGGTATTCAAACATATGAGAGAAACTACCAAAGGCTCAATCCTTATCATCTCTCATCAGGAACGAATACTTGAAATTGCAGATGAAATAATACTGCTTTCTGACGGAACAGTAGTAAAGCAGGGTACAAAAGAAGAGATATTACCAGAACTGCTTAAAAAGGCAAATGAAAAAACAGCATTAAACAAACCTGCATAAGGGAGAATAAATACAATGATAGATGAAATACAGAAGAGATTACTTGCAGAGGTTGCAGACCTGCACGAAGTACCTGAGGGAGCATATAATCTGAGAGCAAACAGCAAGCTTGCAGGAAGAAGCACAACAGCAAACATAGATATAATAACAAAAGAAGATGTAAGCGGAATTGATATAAAAATAAAGGACGGCACAAAAAACGAAAGTGTTCATATACCAGTAGTGCTGAGTGACAGCGGTTTAAAAGAAACAGTATATAATGATTTCTATATTGGTGAAAACTGTGATGTAATAATAGTTGCAGGCTGTGGAATACACAACTGCGGAAATCAGGATTCCGAACATGACGGTGTACATCGTTTTTATGTAGGAAAAAACTCAAAGGTCAGATATGTTGAAAAGCATTATGGCGAGGGTGACGGAACAGGCAAGCGAATATTAAATCCTGTAACCGAAGTATATATGCAGGAGAACAGCTCAATGGAAATGGAAATGGTTCAGATTAAGGGAGTAGATTCCACAATCAGAACCACCAAAGCGGAGCTTGACGCAGGAGCAAAGCTAATAGTAAGAGAAAGGCTGATGACACATGGAAATCAGACAGCCGAAAGCATATATGAAACAAATCTGAATGGCGAAGGCTCGTCAGCAGATGTTGTATCCCGTTCCGTAGCAAAAGACTCATCATATCAGAAATTCGATTCGAGAATTACAGGAAATGCTGCTTGTACAGGTCATACTGAATGCGATGCCATAATTATGGATAATGCAAAAATACTTGCCGTACCACAGCTTGAAGCAAATGACATTGATGCGGCATTGGTACACGAAGCAGCAATAGGAAAAATTGCAGGCGAACAAATTATCAAGCTTATGACCTTAGGATTAACAAAAGAGCAGGCAGAAGAGCAGATAATAAACGGCTTTTTGAAGTAACGGAGGATTATTAATGGCACGACCATGTAGTGTAAGGCGAGTATGCAAAGCACCTGAACAGCATATCCTTGCATTTGAGAATGATAATAAAGGAACTTCAAAAGAGCCGTTGAGGCTTACAATAGATGAGTATGAAACAGTAAGATTGATTGACCTTGTCGGAGTAAGTCAGGCAGAATGTGCCAGAAGAATGGGAATTGCACGAACAACTGCACAGATGATATACGCACACGCAAGGGAGAAGCTTGCCAGATGCCTTGTAAACGGAGAGAAATTGTCTGTTGAGGGTGGCAATTACTATGAATGTGACGGTTCAGCAGGTTGTCCTGAATGTGGAAACAAAGATTAATAAAAAGACAAAATTATAAAATATTAAAGTAAAAAACGAGTTGACTTAATTATAAGCCAACTCGTTCTTATCTTTGAAAACAATTATTAAATTTACGATATATTTCTGTATATCAGATACATCTGACACATTAATTATTCCGTCAAAATTGACATCTGCCACCTTTTTCTGTGCATCATCAAATTCTACAAGTGACACTATGTACTTCTGCAATTCGCTTACATCAAGTACATTTATAAGTCCGTCACCATTCACATCACCTGTAACTCTGTTATCCTCAAGAGGCACAAATTCAATTTCATTTGCTTCAGCATATTGCTCTGCAACAGTATTGCTATAACCATATATTTTATATTGTTCAACCTTAGTTATACAATTATAATCAAGCAAATCTACAATATATGATTGCTTTCCTGTTGTTGTAAGTCGTGGATATGCATCCGTAGTATCAAGATTTTTTAATTCATTTTTTGATACATCGTAAATCTTTACTATATCGTAAATTCCACTACTTATCATTTCATAATTTCTGCCTGCAAAAATATCATTAATTATCCTGTTTGTGATATTCATATAAGACTCACAGAACAAATAAATATTTATTCTCTCATCATCTGACATAGTATTAAGTTTGTCAAATAAATTCTGAGTCTGATTTAGATTGTCTGATGCACTTTGCGATAATACCTCTTTTACGCAACTGACATATCCTACTGCATTATTACCTATCCTCTTAACAGATGGTGGTATAAACACACTCTTGTTATAATTGCAATCTACAAAAGCCATATCCTCAATCCCTAATACAGACTTTGACCTTACCTTTGCAGGAATATCAATATGCTCTGCTCCACCTACAGAATCAATGCTTTCAAAATATTTCAAGCTAAGAGTATTATCTGAATTACTGCTATATGCCAGACGGTCGCACATAAATACACCGTCTATAGAATAGTTTTCAGGATATTTATACTCAATAGTCTGAGCGACTTTAATCTTTGAATTATATCTTAATGTTATATAAATATATGCTGAGCTTCCAACATATATTTTTGTAGTTCCAAAAATAAGACAATTATTTACATAACCTGAAAAAGATGTTGTAACATAGCCTATTTTTGAGGAATAGTCACTCAATACTCTTGACACAACATTAATATCTTTGCCAATTATACCATCAAATTCTCTGTCAC
Organism: Ruminococcus sp.; assembly: GCA_024403825.1. Taxonomy (GTDB): domain Bacteria; phylum Bacillota; class Clostridia; order Oscillospirales; family Acutalibacteraceae; genus Ruminococcoides. The sequence continues at coordinate 18,297 of JAKSRB010000009.1, forward strand.
CGGTGTTTATTCTCAAATAAATACCATTAACAAAATTTTCAAAACTATTGTCACATAGATTAGCAGGAACAGTTGATGCTGTAACAATCGGATAATCGGAATTATTAACCTCAGAAGCAGTTACCAACATAGAAGATGTAAAAATACTGAAACATATTAAAATATTCATAACTAATGCTATACACTGTTTTGATATATATTTTTTCAACGAATTAACACCCCTCCCAAATTGCAAAATATAGTTTAGTCGCACACTAAAAACACATTAATATTGTTAGACAACAACAACTAATCTATATGAAAATCATACAACAATTATGATACTATGTCAAATATCTATTTACAGAAATTATTTTCACATCTAAGATTTTTTTGTGAATAATGATTAATTTGTGTTATATCTTACCAGAATTTTAATTAAATCATTGTAATATAGTCACTTATATTCACTAAATTGTATTATTTTTGACATAAGCTCAATTCAATATACAAATCTAATTATTTAAAGAAATATTCATATGCAGATAAATTTTTAATAATCCCTTTTCTGTATCAGTTATTCCAAGTCCGAGAAACATACCGTTTTTAGCTTTAACCCTGTAAACTGTTTTATCCTTTACATCAATCTTTGCAAGATATGTTCTGTCAATATTCAAAGCACCGCCATTTATAAACCTTTTAGCCTGTGCATCACTAACTGCAACATAACCACATTGCATAAACATACTTTCAACTGAACGCATATATTCTTCAAGCTGTCCCTCTGATACAATGCGTTTCAAAGCTTCAAGCGTAATACAATCATTTTCGGTAAATCCGCAGGCTGATGTTCGTCTTAACGAGGTCATTACTGCTCCACAGCCAAGCTGTCTGCCAATATCATCAATCAGCGTTCTTATGTAGGTTCCCTTTGAACAGCTTATTTCAAGAATACCGCTTTGCGTTGATTTTTCAAAGCCTACAAGCTCAAGACTGTAAATAGTTACATTGCGACTTTCTCGCTCAACCTCTATCCCCTGTCTTGCCAGATCATATAACCTCTGACCATTCATCTGAACAGCAGAATACATTGGTGGAATCTGACAAATTTCGCCCCTGAACTGTGGCAATATATCTGTAATATCATTTTCAGAAAAATCTGAAAATGCTCTGCCAGTTGGCGTTCCCCAAATATCGAGGGTATCAGTAGTAAGTCCGAGTTTAAATTCTGCCCTATATGACTTATCGTGATTTAATATTAAATCCTGAGCCTTTGTAGCATCTCCCAGTAAAATCGGAAGTACACCTGTAGCATTAGGATCAAGTGTTCCTGTATGACCTGCCTTACGCTGTCCTGTAAGCTTTCTTACTACGGCAATTACATCAAAAGAGGTAAATTCGGCAGGCTTGTCAATTACTATTACACCGTTCATTTCAAAGCTAATTCCGCTGCTGAAATAAGGAGCTTACGAACAAAATCAAATTCACCCTTAATTGTACAACCGGCAGCTGCAGGATGACCGCCACCGCCAAATCTGCTGCAAAAATCTGAGGCATTTAAATTTCCATTTGTACGAACAGAAATTTTATATACATTTTCCTCTTTTTCACGCATAGTGATACCAATTCTTACGCCCTCAATCTGACGAGGAATAGAGGCAAGCCCCTCCATTTCATCATCACCAATATTGAGGCTTTTCATCATATCAAGCGTAGTATAAATCAAAGCACATTGTCCGTCAGCCGCATAAGTAATAGTATCGAGAACAGCTCTCTCAAGCTGGATTTTTTCCTTGGTCTTTGTTTCAAACATAACCTTATTTATGTATGCAAAGCTACATCCATATTCCATAAGGTCAGCGGCAATACGCATTGTTTCAGAGGTTGTATTTGAATATCTGAAACAGCCTGTATCAGTAGAAACACCTGTAAATAAGCAGTCAGCAATATTTCTTGTAATTCTGACATTCATTCTCTGAAGTAATCTGTAAATAATTTCGCAATTCGCAGCAGCCTGACGGTCAACATACTTTTCCTTTGCATATACAGAATTAGAACCATGATGGTCAATGCATACATCTATAATATTCTTATATTTTTCAGTATTTACACCAAGCAGAGATTCATTTGCAACATCAACAGCAATTATTGTTTCTGCTTCAAACTCCTGTTTTTCAACACCAATTTCAAGGTATCTGAATTTTGAAGGAAAGCTTGTTGTAATAACTCTCGCCTTTTTGCCTATCTGCTGTAATCCAAGACATAATGCAAAACCACTGCCAAGTGTATCTCCGTCAGGATAATTATGGGTTATAATTTCATAGTTGTCATGCTCACTAAAGTATTTAGCAAGTCCATATAAAGTAGTCATCTTATTCCTCGCTTTCTGAAATATCAAGGCTGTTAAGAATACGGCTTATATTTGCACTATATTCAATACTGTCTGTAGCCTTAAAAATTAATTCTGGTACATAACGCAAACGGAGTCTGTGTCCAAGCTCTCTGCGAATAAAGCCTGAGGCTGATTTTAATCCCTTTACAGCCTCTTTTGCTCGCTCCATACCTTCAATAGCACTAATTTCAACTGTGCAATATGATAAATCATTTGTCACATCAACATGTACGATTGATATAAAAGCCTGCTGAACTCTTGGGTCCTTCAGCTCTCTGAAAATTGCGGTAAGCTCACGCTTTATATCCTCTGTTGTTCGTTCAATTCTGTGTCCTGCCATATTATTTCTCCTGTTTTTATAGGTTAAATATTTTAAGTTTTATTTTTGATTAACACTAAGCCTTATGCTTATATTTATAAGCATATGGCTTAATGCTAAACAAATCATTAAATGCAGGGGCGGTCTTTAGAACAACCGCCCTGCTATTCAATAATAAATTAATCTCTGTATTCCTCAATGGTATAAACCTCGAACATATCGCCCTCTTTTATATCATTGAACTTGTCAAGACCGATACCACATTCGTAACCTTCATTTACTTCCTTTACAGCATCCTTAAATCTCTGTAATGAAGCAATGGTATCATTTGCAATTACAATACCGTCACGAATTACTCTTACACTCGCATTACGCTGAATTTTTCCGCTCTTGACATAAGAACCTGAAATTGTACCAACAGATTTGATTTTAATTACATTTCTACATTCTGCCATACCCAGTACAACTTCTCTTGTCTTTGGTGCAAGCATACCCTTCATAGCTGACTCAATTTCTTCAATACAATCATAAATTACGCTGTAAAGTCGCATATCTACGCCTGCTCTGTCAGCATTCTCTGTGGCTACCGCATCAGGTCTTACATTAAATCCTACAATAATTGCATTTGATGCCTCTGCAAGCATTACATCTGATTCATTAATTGCACCAACTGCTCCATGAATTACATTTACTCTTACTTCATCATTTGAAAGCTTTTCAAGTGACTGCTTAACTGCCTCAACTGAACCCTGAACATCAGCCTTTACAATTATCTGCAGCTCCTTAACCTCACCAAGCTTCATTTGGTCAAAGAGATTATCAAGCGTAACCTTTGTCTGAGCATTGAACTGCTCCTCTTTCTTTGCAGTCTTTCTCTGCTCAACAAGTGTTCTTGCAAGTCTTTCATCGCTTACAGCATCAAACACATCTCCGCCTACAGGCACTTCGTCAAGACCTGTAATCTCAACAGGTACTGATGGTCCTGCCTCTGTTACCTTTTCGCCCTTGTCGTTTGTCATTACTCTTACACGACCTACGCAAGTACCTGCAATAATAGTATCGCCCTGATGTAATGTACCATTCTGAACAAGAACGGTTGCTATAGGTCCTCTGCCCTTGTCAAGTCTTGCTTCAATAACTGTACCCTTAGCGGCTCTGTCAGGATTTGCTTTAAGCTCCTTCATTTCTGCTACAAGTGTTACCATTTCAAGCAAGTCATCAAGACCCTCTTTAGTCTTAGCTGATACAGGAATACATGGTGTATCTCCGCCCCATTCTTCAGGTACAAGCTCATGCTCTGTGAGCTGCTGCTTAACCTGCTCAGGGTTAGCTCCAACCTTATCCATTTTATTTATTGCAACGATAACAGATACTCCAGCAGCCTTTGCGTGGTGAATAGCCTCTACTGTCTGTGGCATAATACCGTCATCAGCAGCAACAACGAGAATTGCAATATCAGTTACCTGAGCACCTCTTGCACGCATTGTTGTAAATGCCTCATGACCAGGTGTATCAAGGAAAGTAATCGGCTTATCGTCAACCATAACTCTGTAAGCACCGATATGCTGTGTAATACCGCCTGCTTCGCCTGCTGTTACATTTGCATGACGAATAGCATCAAGAATTGATGTTTTACCATGGTCAACATGACCCATTACAACAACTACTGGTGCTCTTTCAATAAGTGCATCTTCATCGTCTTCACTATCATCAATAATTCTTTCTTCAATGGTAACTACAACTTCTTTTTCAACCTTTGCGTGAAATTCCATTGCAATAAGTGTTGCTGTATCAAAATCAACTGTATCATTCTGAGTTACCATTGTACCCATAAGGAATGCCTTTTTAACAACCTCGGCAACTGTTGCCTTAAGTCTGAGGGCAAGCTCTGATACTGAAATTTCATCAGGAATTTTAATTGTAATTGATTTCTGCTTACGCTCTCTTTCAATTCTCTTCAAACGGTCCTGTTCAGTTTCTCTCTTGCCTGAACGGCGTGCCTTCTGCTTCTGTGTACGATTTGTAAATTTCTGCTTCTTAACAGTATTGTCTGTACCTCTGCCGTTTGAACTATCATTTGCCATATCATCATACTTGGCATTGTAACGCTCAACATCAACATTTACTGCTCTTGTATCAATTACTCTGCGTTTGCGTGATGATATTTCTTCATCATTTCCGTTTGATTCTGCCTTTGTTTCAGCAGGCTTTGGAGAATTGTTTTTAGCTGTCTGCTTTTCGTTGTTGTTATTTTTAGCTTTGTTATTCTGCTTGTTATTGTTATCGTTCTTCTTATCGTTTCTCTTGTTCTGGTTATTATCCTTTGATTTATCGTTTCTTTTATTCCTGGCATTATTATCTGATTTATCAGCTTTTTCATTCTTATCAGATTTTGCCTTTTTGTCAGCCTTATTATCTGTTTTTTCAGACTTTTCCTCTTTCTGTGGCTTTACTGCTTCTTCCTGGCTGTCCCTTGAAGCAAAATAATTATCCAGACTTTTTACATTTGTTTCCTGTGTGATTACCTCAAAAAGTGTTCCAACCTCTTCTTCTGTAAGTGTTGTCATTGTTTTTTTGGTAACTCCACAATGCTTTTCAAGTATTTCTATAATTTTTTTATTTGGTACTCCAAAATCATTCGCTGCATCTTTTACCTTGTATTTTATCATATTATACTCCTCCCAAATCTTCATTTTCAATAAGCTGAGCAAGCTTCTTTGCAAAGCCTTCATCAATTATTGCTGCCGCTCCACAAAGCTTTCCGACTGCATTACTGATTTCAGCTTTATTTCTATTAACTGTAAGTATAGTTACATTTTTTTCAAGTGCTTTTTCTCTTACAGGCTTTGCACTATTTTTTGAAAAATCATTAGCAAAAACAATCAACCTTGCTTTATTTCCTGTTACAGCTTCAATTACAGGAGCCGCACCTATTACAAGCTTGCCTGCTCTACGACATATGCCAAGCAATGACAATATCTTATCATTCATATGTACAAATCTCCTTTTTTGTTATCCGTTGCTTTCAAGCTCTGACTGCATTGTTTCATAAACTTCCTCAGGAATTTTGCACTTGAATGATTTTTCAAATCTGCGTGCCTTTCGTGCTTTTTCAAAGCAATCCAAGGATTTACACAAATATGCTCCTCTTCCTGGTTTCTTTCCTGTAAGGTCAAGAGAAATTATCGCAGGAGCCAGAATATTTCCGTTTTCATCTTTATTCTCAGGGGATTTTACTACCCTGATAAGCTCTCTTTTATCTTTCATTTCCCCACAACCACTACATTTACGCAATGGCTGTTTTTTCTGTTTCATCTGCTTTTAACCTCCTGACTTCTGCATTTTTATTCCAATGATTTTATTCTTCCTCAGAAACAGTTTGATTATCCTCAGTTTCTTCGCTGATAATTTCCTCTGTATCTTCAATTACAAGCTCTTCAACATTCTCAACAGCCTCTGCATCATCAGTATTTTCAACAACCTCTTCTGTTGCTGATTCCTCTGCAATCAGATTTTCCTCTTCCTCATCTTCATCTTCTCCGAAAAATCCGCTCTCAGGACGAATATCAATTCTCCAGCCTGTGAGTCTTGCAGCAAGTCTTGCATTTTGTCCTTTGTTGCCAATCGCAAGTGAAAGCTGTCCGTCTGGAACTGTTGCTCTACAGGATTTTGAATTTTCATCTGTAATTTCTACCTTTAATACATTTGCAGGCTGTAATGCCGCTGCGATATACTTTGAAGGGTCCTCGTTGTACTCAACAATATCAATCTTTTCTCCACCAAGCTCTTCAACAATCTTATTAACTCTTGCACCCTTTGGACCAATGCTTGAGCCTGTTGCATCAATATCAGGATTATTGCTGAATACGGCCATTTTTGTTCTGCTTCCTGCCTCACGAGCTATAGATTTGATTTCAACAATACCATCAAAAATTTCCGGTACCTCCTGTTCAAACAAACGCCTTACAAGACCAGGATGAGTTCTTGAAATAATTGCGTGCGGACCTTTTTCATTATCCTTTACATCAGCAATATATACTTTTATGAAGTCGCCCTCTTTGAGGTTTTCGTGACCGATTTGCTCAGCCTTTGGAAGCATTGCTTCACTCTTACCAATTCTGATTGATGCAATACCTGTTTTTGCATCAACTCTTTCAACCTGAGCAGAAACAAGCTCACCAAGCTTGCTCTGGAACTCAAGCAAGGTCTGACCCTTTTCGCCTGCACGAATACCCTGTCTGATAACATTTCTTGCAGATGCCACAGCAATTCTGCCAAGCTTCTTAGGGTCAAGAGGCATTTCAAATGTCATACCCTCGCTGTAGATATGCTTTTTATCAATTTTTTCAGCATCATATTTTGTAATTTCATAATCAGGATCAAAAACTTCCTCAACAACATCTTTTTTTAGCTTTACATCAAAAATATTGCGGTCAGGATCAATATTAAAAACAACATTATCGTTACCGTTATAATAATTTTTACAAGCAATCACGATAGCCTTTTCAATCTGATCAATCATATAGCTCATTGGAATTTCCTTTTCAGCTTCAAACATTCTTAAAGCCTCAAAAAGCTCTTTGTTATTCATTTTCCATATCATCCTTTACAAAATTATATTATAGTTAAAATTTATATATCAATCAAAATCGTCCAGCTTTATCCAGACAGTATCTTTTTTGTTAATAGTAACCTGATTTTCACCGCTATGGTCGGTAATAGTAACCATACCCTCGTTATAATCAGTAAGCACACCTGCAAATTCCTTGCCGATACCCTCAATAGCACGATGCATTTTTATCATAATATCAGCACCAATGAACTGCTCAAAGTGTTCGTCACGAATAAGCTCACGCTCAATTCCCGGAGAACACACCTCAAGGCAATAAGCATTTTCAATAGGGTCAAGCTCATCAAGAGGTTCATTAACAGCTCGAGAAACCTTTTCGCAATCGTTAATATCAACACCCTCAGGCTTATCAATGAAAATTCTCAGGAACCAGTCTGCACCCTCTTTAACATAACGCACATCCCAAAGCTGAAGACCAAAATCCTCAACAATAGGTTCGCAAAGCTCCCAAACCTTAGTAACGGTAACACCGCCCTTACTTTTAGCCATTTAATACCTCCGAACTAACTTTATAAATATAAAGGAGCGGGTTTACTGCCCACTCCTTTACTTAATTAATCAATTTACAGTAAATAGTATAACACAAAAATTCTGAATTTGCAATAGTATTTTTCAAAAAAACTCAGAGTCAAGAGAAAAATCGCTATTAAAAAAAGCTATTCCCTTAATAAGATTTCATAGATTATAATAAATCAAAGGTAGTCCGCATATAACTATTATGGACTACCTTTAATAACATTTACATTTTATTTTTTAAATAATCTTTTAATTTACTGAATGTTTCATCACTTATAACATGTTCAATTTTGCAGGCATCCGCTGCCGCTGTTTCTGCGTTCACTCCGAGTTTTTCAAAAAACTCCGAAAGGACAGTATGTCTTTCATAGGTTTTGGTTGCTATTTCTTTGCCAAGCTCTGTAAGATTTAATGAGCCGTCTGCCCCTACAATTATATATCCGCCCTCTTTCAGCAGTCCGACTGCTCTGCTTACACTTGGCTTTGAATATCCCATTTCTTCGCATACATCTATTGAACGAACAAAATTGCTTTTCTGGTTTAGTACATATATAGTTTCCAGATACATTTCGCCTGACTCTTTTAACTGCATATTTATACTCCTCGATTAAATATTGCTGATAAGGCTATGAAATACCAACAATATTGCTATTTTACTTTTAACTTAATTAATATCATTTATAAATTTAAATTTTAAAACAAAATATCATTCTAAAATTATGATACCATATTAAAAACAAAAAATCAATCAAATTAGTGTAGTGAAGCAGATTTTTTACAAAATAATATACAAACAAGTTAGCTATTGCTAACCAATATAATGTTTATTTATACAAAAATGCCATTGAAATAAAATATTTTGAAAATTATATTGACTAAATTCTATAAATGTTGTATTATATTAACAGTTAGCTGATACTAACTTCTGAGATATTATTTAAAATATATGTCGCAGAGTTCCTATAAATCCTGACACAAAATTATTACAAGCATTATTTTTGTTGTCAGTTGTTCGGAGGTTTACTTGATGAAAACTTTAAAAGATGTTAAGATTGGTGCAACTGCCAAGGTTGTAAAGATAAATGGTGAAGGTGCAATTAAACGCAGGATTATGGATATGGGTATTACTAAGGGTATTTCAATTTATGTAAGAAAAGTTGCTCCGCTTGGTGACCCTATTGAAATCACCGTAAGAGGCTATGAGCTTTCATTAAGAAAGGCTGATGCCGATATGATAATTGTAGAATAAATTGAAGAGTAAAAATCTTCGGTTTTTTATAAGCATTGGTTAGCTAAAGCTAACACGAAAGGATTAATATATGAGTAAAAGTGATATAAAAATTGCTCTTGCTGGTAACCCTAACTGCGGTAAAACTACTTTGTTTAACGCTCTTACAGGTTCTAACCAGTATGTTGGTAACTGGCCTGGAGTAACTGTTGAAAAAAAAGAAGGCAAATTCAAAAATCATAATAATGTTACTATTATGGATTTACCTGGAATTTACTCGCTATCTCCATATACGCTTGAAGAGGTAGTTGCAAGAAATTATCTTATTGATGAACGCCCTGATGCTATTCTTAATATTATTGACGGTACAAATATTGAACGAAATCTTTATCTGACAACCCAGCTTACTGAGATTGGCATACCTGTAGTTGTGGCAATTAATATGATGGATGTTGTAAATAAAAACGGCGATACAATCAATACCGATGTTCTTAGTAAAAAGCTCGGATGTAAAGTGGTTGAAATTTCAGCACTTAAAGGTACAGGAATTATTGAAGCCACTGAAGCTGCTGTTGAAGCCGCAAAGTCAACTACAACCGTACCAATGCATATTTTTTCAGGTGCAGTTGAACACGCAATAGCACATATTGAAGAGGCGGCTGTCCATGATATGCCTGAGGAACAGCAAAGATGGTATGCTATAAAAATATTTGAGCGTGACGAAAAGGTAATGGCTAAATTACAGCTTGATGAAAAGGTTGCAAGGCATATCGAATCTGATATTAAGGCGGCCGAAAGAGAACTTGATGATGATGCTGAAAGTATCGTTATAAACGAAAGATATGTATATATTACCTCGATAATTGATAAATGTGTTACAAGGAAAAATAAAGGTAAGCTTACAACCTCTGATAAAATTGATAGGGTGGTAACTAATCGCATATTAGGCTTACCGATATTTGTAGCAATTATGTTTATTGTATATTACATATCAATTTCAACTGTCGGAGGAATTTTTACCGATTGGGTAAATGATGGTGCATTTGGTGATGGTTGGCATTTATTTACAATAGGGGCTGCACAATATGAAGAGGCAACCAAAGAATTTACTGATTCTGCAAATATAGTAAATGCATTTGTAGATAAATATGGGACCGAAGAGCTTGCAGAAAATCTTGATACAGAATCAGAGGATTTTGATTCAGAAAATGCAAAAAATACCCTTAATTCATTTGCTATGAAAATCAAACCAAATGATACTGCTGAATATACTCTTGAGGATGAAGAAACACTTGCAACAGAAAATGTTGTATATACAGCAGATGAGTTTAATGAAGCCATAGATGTATATGAAAGCTATGATTGTACAAACCCTGACCCTGCAAATTATGGTATCTGGGTTCCAAGTATTCCGGTACTTATTAAAAGCGGACTTGATGCTATTAACTGTGCTGACTGGCTGCAAGCACTAATTCTTGACGGCATTATATCTGGTGTCGGCTCAGTTCTTGGATTTGTACCTCAGATTTTTGTTTTGTTCATATTCCTTGCTTTTCTTGAAAGCTGTGGATATATGACTCGTGTTGCTTTCGTTCTTGACAGAATTTTCAGAAAATTTGGTCTTTCTGGAAAATCCTTTATTCCACTTCTTATCGGCTCAGGCTGTGGTGTTCCAGGTATTATGGCATCTCGTACCATTGAGAATGAACAGGATCGCCGTATGACAATCATTACTACAACCTTTATTCCATGCAGTGCAAAGCTTCCTATTATTGCAATGCTTGCAGCAGCGGTATTTAACGGTGCTTGGTGGGTCGGACCTTCAGCTTATTTTGTTGGTATTGTTGCAATTATTGTTTCTGGTATTATGCTTAAGAAAACAAAAATGTTTTCTGGTGATACTGCTCCTTTTGTAATGGAGCTTCCAGCATATCATATGCCTACTGTCGGCACAATTTTAAGTTCTATGTGGGAGCGTGGCTGGTCATTTATTAAAAAGGCTGGTACAATTATTCTTCTTGCTACTGTTATTATCTGGTTTACATCAGTATTCGGCTGGGTTAATGGTACATTTACAATGCTGACAGAAGAGCAAATGGATTGCAGTATTCTTGCAATAATCGGCAATGCTGTTGCTTGGCTTTTTGCCCCTATTGGCTGGGGTAACTGGCAATCAGCCGTTGCAACTATTACAGGCTTTATTGCAAAAGAAAATATCGTAGGTACTATGGGTGTTCTCTATGGAAACGGTGGTATTTCTGCAAATGTTGCAATGGGTACAGCATTTACTGCTCTTAGCGGATATTCATTCCTTGTATTCAACCTTCTTTGTGCTCCTTGCTTTGCCGCTATGGGTGCTATCAGGCGTGAAATGAACAGTACAAAATGGTTCTTCAGAGCTATTGGTTATCAATGTGGCTTTGCTTACCTTGTTTCTGCAATGATTTATCAGTTTGGTTCTATTCTTTCTGGTACATTTACAGCTAATCCTGCAAATATTATTGGATTAATTATTGCTGTTGTTGCTCTTGTAGGTATGATTTATATGCTTTTCAGACCTTACAAAGATACTAACAGATTAAAAACAAAAGCTAATGCTTAATTGTTTGTATATAATATAGTTTGAAATTGGAGGAATTTTATAATGTCGTGGTTAATTGGCAATTTAGGTACAATATTTGTATTACTTATCGTAATAGCAGTTGTAACCGCTGTAATAGTTCATCTTATCAATGACAAAAAGAAAGGTAAATCCTCCTGTGGTTCAAATTGTGGATGTTGCCCTATGAGTGGAAAATGTCATTCAAAAGATTGATAATTTGATAAAATAAAGTATAAGCTGTTGCAAGTTAAGATATTTGCAGCAGCTTAAAATTTATTATATTCTTGGCTAAGCCTTTAAAAATTCAGAGCAAGGCTAATGATTTTTCGGAGAGTGTTATATATGGAGAGTGTTATTGGGATTGTTATTGTAATAGCTGTGATATGTACATTTGCCTTTTTTGTAATTAAGGATTATATGAAAAAATTGCAAGGTGGTTGTTGTGGTTCAGCAGGAGATGTTATAAGAAAAAACAAGGTTACCGACAAAAACAAATCACATTACAAATTTATTTCTGTTTTGTGGGTTGACGGAATGATATGCCAGAATTGTCAGACAAGGATTGAAAATGAATTAAATAGTATTGACGGCATATGGGCAATAGCAAATGCCTCAGACGGCAAAGTAATTGTGCGAATGAAAACTCCAATTAATGATGATTTGCTTAGAAAAGCTGTAAATAATCTTGATTCATATACGGTAATGAAAATTGAAAAGCAGGGTACTATATGAATAGAATATATGAAAAAAATTTAGGAAGTGTTATTACCTTTGCAAATGAAGATTACCATATTTTTAAATCAAAGGAAAATTCTGAAAAATGCATTCTGACCTGTTATCCGCTTTTTGAAGGGATAGAGCTTGTATATTATGATGTTCATAAACAGACCTGCGATATTGACCTTACAATGGGAAGAAAGCTTCTGCAAATTAATCATTGTCAGGAAGGGCGAATAGAGTTTGAATATAAAAATGGTGAATATCTTTATCTTTCAAAGGGTGATTTATCAATTCAAAAGCGAAGTGATAACATAAGAAGCCGTTATTGCCCTCTTAATCATTACCATGGAATATCGGTGCTTATTGATATGTCAAAAGTTCCGAAATGTCTTTCCTGTGTTCTTGAAGATGTTTTTGTTACTCCGTCAGAGCTTGTTAAAAAATTCTGCACCAATAAATCTTATACAGTTATGCGTGAAAACAAGAGTATTGAACATATTTTTTCAGAGCTATATTCTGTTCCTGATAATATCCGAAAGGGTTATCTTAAAGTTAAAGTGTTGGAGTTGCTTCTGTTTTTGAGTGGACTTGAATTAAATGATATTGAAGAAAGGAAATATTATTCACATTCTCAGGTTACGGCAACAAAAAATGCCAAGGACTATCTGATTAGCCATATTGACGAACAGATTACTATTCCTGAACTGTCAGAAATGTTCGGTATTTCACAGACTGCTCTCAAAATATGTTTTAAGGGTATTTATGGCGATACAATACATACTTTCATTAGCAATTATAGAGTTCAGATTGCGGCACGCCTGCTGAAAACTACTGATAAAAGCATTCTTGAAATTTCTGGTGATGTCGGATATAACAACAGCAGTAAATTTGCAAGTGTATTTAAAAAGGTTATGGGAGTTTCACCGAACGAATATAGAAAACTTGATGTCGCTTTGGAGCATACTTTGTCTTAAAAGGCTTGAAATATTATTCAGTTTAGGATATAATTAATAACGTTGAATGAACACAATGTATTTATTCAAAGCAGTATGAATTATATTTATTTGTATTTGCCGTAACAAAAACTATTATAATTCATTACTGTGCATAGTTGGTGATTGCTTTGCCAAGTAATCACCCATAATATCTCTTCTTCTTTCTGGGACAGCATAAAGCTGTCCCAAATCTTTTGTTAAAATCCGAGATAAATTATTAATGTCCGAATAGAGCATTATATGTCTTTTAAGAGTTGAATGTACATTATAAAGATGGTATATTTATTTATGTAAGAGGGAACACTTTAAGGGTGTTTTAATTTTAAATGGCAAGTTAGCAAAAGCTAACTTATGCATATTCCAAAATGTTTCATAGTGTAATTTTTCAATCATTCAAAGAGGTAAATAGATGTCAGAAGATTTGATTATTAAACATTGTTCGCCCACTCTGGCAGGACTGAAAACAGGTAATTTATTCAGTACAGCATATGTATCAAGGTCTGATACGGAGGATTATATCAACAAACTTAATGCTATTTTCAGTTCCAAGGGTGTAAGGGTTATACCATTAAAATTTGGAAACGGTAGAGCATTAATATATGTTTATCGTCCTGCAATGCTTGCCAGAGATTTATCAAATGAATATGTCTGCTGTCTGCTCAAAACTCAAGGATATTGTTGTTTTGATGCTGTAAGCTGTTTAAAAAAACTAAGTCAGCGTATAAAATGCTGTAAGGAGTTCCCTCACGAAATCGGATTGTTCCTTGGCTATCCCCCTGAGGACGTCTGTGGATTTATGCTTTATAAAGGAAATTACTGTAAATGCAGTGGCTATTGGAAAGTTTACGGTAATGAAGAAACGGCTGTAAAGCTGTTTCAGAAATTCAAAAAATGTTCTGACATCTATTATGCCAAGTGGTTACAAGGAACACCTATTCAGAAATTAACTGTGGCTTGTTGCAATTAATTATGTGGGTAGGTTTTTATAAAAATTTTGTATGTGTATATACAATTAAGAAAGGATAGATATATAATATGAGTAAAGTGGCTGTAATTTTCTGGACAGGAACAGGAAATACTGAAGCAATGGCAAATGCTGTTGCCGAGGGTGCAGAAAACGGCGGAGCAGATGTAACATTAAAAAATGTTATAGACTTCAATGCAGATTCAGTATCAGCATTTGACGGAATTGCGTTTGGTTGTCCTGCAATGGGTGCTGAAGAGTTGGAGGATAGTGAGTTTTTACCGGTTTTTGAAAACTGTAATCTCAACGAAAAGGATGTTGTATTGTTTGGTTCATACGGTTGGGGTGATGGCGAATGGATGAGAAACTGGGAACAGACCTGCACAGAAATGGGAGCAAATCTTGTATCAGAGAGTGTAATATGCAATGATACCCCTGATGACGAATGTTTGGAGAAATGCAGAAAGCTTGGAGCAGTACTTAATAACTAACATAAATTTGATAAGACTATACAGGCAAATAAAAGCTAAGGCACTAAACCCCAAGTAATAAATTGAGGTCAGGTGCCTTTTGTAGTATAATTAAGTTATGAAAAGTACAATTAATACCAAAACCAACTATACACCAAAAGAACGAATATTACCAGTATTTATATCAGTTTTTTTCGATAAGTAAATTTATATTAATAATTTCAAAGCCAATCTTGACACATTTATATTTTTCAGTTATTATATATTATATCTATTGTTGACATTATTCTAATTATTCATTAGTTAAAATGTCTTTATCTGAATTATAATACGGAGGATAAATATGAACCCGTCTAAATTATATGGTGTTGATGATAAGGATTTTGAATTGGTTGAAAAATATAATAATAAAAAACTTGCTGAACACAAAAAACACTTACTTGAACAAACTAACTATATTACTATTCAGAAATTTAAATTTCTTCTAATTACTATATTTACTGCTATAGCCTTTAACTATACTCTTTATATATATAAAAGTCATTCTTCGATTTTTAATTACTTAACATTACTGGATTATTTTTCTCCTGCACTTTATATATTATTTATAATCGTAATTTTTTATAAGTACAAATCCTTCAAAAAATTATATCCAAAAATTCCTGTCAGTAATGTTATTTTCTATATTTTAGCTGATATTATTGTATTTGCATCAATCAACATAGTGGATTATTATAAATCCAAATTTGCATTTTATTTTTTGCTAACTATTGCGATTATATTCCTCTTTGTTATGTATATAAAAGGAATTTATATCAAGACTGGTAAAAAAATACTGATTACAATTTTAATGTTAATTACAATTTTACCACTATTTACTTTTTATTACAGAAATATTCCAATAAAGGTAAACTATTATTATTTTTCTGAAAATGGGTATAAAAATGAAGTAATCACCGAGAACGAATATTTCTGCGACATTCCAGCATCAAATACTGGTAAAAATATTTTATATGCAGATGACTATATAAAAGTATTAAAAAGTCAGAGAGCTTTGAAAAAACAAATAAATGACATACTATCACCACCTTTTTATGAGGATATGAAAAATTGTGAAATTAGTAACGATGAACTTTTTGAAATTGTCAATAAGCTAAATAATTATGACGATACTTTTTTTGAAAATCATTACATTTATTTATCTGGATTTAAAATCAATGATAATGAATATCCAAATTACACTTCTTTTCAATCTGCTTTAACCTCTGGAATAATATCAGTTGAGAAGTATAAAAAAGAAAATTACTTTAAAAATTCTCGCAATGGATATGTTGGAAAGGAATATTGTCTTGCAATTATTGAATGTGACAAACCAAACTTTTTTGTTGACATCTGTGATGATTGTATCACAATCAAAAATGTTTTTATTAACCATTAAATACAAAAACTCTGAAATGAAGCTTCTGCTTTCATCTCAGAGTTTTATTTTTGCTTAATTTTATTCTATAATTTATAGGCTTGTTAAATCGTTTACAATCTCACCAGCCATTATAAGCCCTACTACAGACGGCACAAAAGCACAACTTCCAGGTATTGCTTTTTTAAAGACTCCATCTGGATTTTTGTTATTAGTACTTGGAATTGCTGGCATTTCCTTAGAATATACTACCTTTAATTTTTTTATCCCCCTTTTACGCAGCTCCTGTCGCATTACCCTCGCTAAAGGGCATACTGAGGTTTTGTAAATATCAGAAATTTCAAATAATTCTGGGTGTTTTTTATTTCCTGCTCCCATTGACGAAATTATCGGTACTCCAAATTCATTTGCTTTCATCACAAGCTCAATTTTACCTGTAACTGTATCTATTGCATCAACTATGTAATCATATTTTTCAAATTCAAATTCACTGGAATTATCAGGTATAAAAAACCTTGCATGCTTTACTATATTTATATCAGGATTAATGTCCTTAAATCTTTCCTCAGCTACATCTACCTTATATTTTCCTATTGTGGTATGCAATGCTATAATCTGTCTGTTTAAATTTGATTCACATACTGTATCATTGTCTATTAAATCTATCGACCCTACTCCACTTCTTACAAGTGCTTCCGCTGTAAAGCCTCCTACTCCGCCTATTCCGAATACTGCAACTCTTGCATTATGCAGTTTTTCCATGGCAGATTTTCCATATATAAGCTCTGTCCTTGAAAACTGATTTTCCATTATTTATCCCCAACAATTAATTATATATTGCTAAAACAGGCAATGCAGTTAAATTCCGCATTGCCTGATTATTTTTAATTCTGATAATCTGCTGTATGAAGTATTTCATTTGCAACAGCTATCTGTTCCTTTGTCGGTGTTGGCACACCGTCAAGAGGATAGTCTATTCCCAAGCTTATCCACTTAGCAAGCCCAAGTATATGATATGGCAGAATTTCTACCTTTTTAACTGTTTTAAGTTCAGAAATAAACCTATGCATATTTTCTAAGTCATTCACATCGTCAGTAAGATTTGGTACAAGAACATGCCTTATCCACATAGCTTTGTTATGGTCTGATAACCATTGTGCCATTGATAATATATTAGAATTATCTTTTCCTGTAAGAGCCTTATGCCCCTCGCTATCCATCATCTTTAAATCAAGGATAACCAAATCGGTATATTCCATTAGCTTTTCAAATTTTGCAAGCCACTCAGGATTATCTGAAAACGGTTGTCCTGCTGTATCTATTGCAGTATGAATCCCCTTTTGCTTTGCTAATTTAAAAAACTCAATCAGAAAATCAATTTGCAGAAGTGGTTCACCGCCACTTACTGTAATTCCGCCATCCTTACCCCAATAATTGCGGTAACGATATACCTTTTGGAACAGGTCAGATGCGTTCCATTCTTCCCCAGCAGAGTGCCATGTTTCAGGATTGTGACAAAACTTACATCTTAAAGCACAACCCTGAAGAAACACTACAAATCTTACGCCAGGTCCATCAACTGAACCAAAGCTTTCAAGTGAATGAACATAACCTTTAATATTTGAGCCGTCACTCATAATTACATTGCTGAATGGCAGGTACGAGAAATAACATCAAGCTGCTGCTCACGAGTGAGGTCAATAAACTTAACTGCATAACCTGATACACGAATTGTGAAGTTTGCATACTCCTCTTTCTCAGGATGTTCCATAGCATCAATAAGCTTCTCAGTACCAAATACATTAACATTGAGGTGATGAGCACCCTGATCAAAGTAACCGTCAAGTACCTGAACGAGATTGTTTACACGCTCATCCTCAGAATGACCAAGAGCATCTGGGTTGATTGTCTGAGTATTAGAGATACCGTCAAGTGCCCAATGATATGGAAGCTTAGCAACAGAGTTAAGTGAAGCAAGAAGACCATTTTGCTCTGCACCATAAGATGGGTTAGCACCTGGTGAAAGTGGTTCTCCGTCTTTTCTGCCGTCAGGCATAGAACCTGTAGCCTTACCATAAACTACATTTGAAGTAATTGTGAGGATAGATGTTGAAGGCTCTGAATCACGATAAGTATGATGCTTCTTAACCTTGTCGATAAATGTCTTGAGCAACCACTTAGCAATATCATCAGCTCTGTCATCATCATTACCATAGCGTGGGAAATCGCCTGTTGTTTCAAAGTCAACAACCATACCTGTTTCATCTCTGATAGTTCTAACCTTAGCATACTTAATAGCTGAAAGTGAGTCAACAACATGAGAGAAGCCTGCAATACCTGTTGCAAATGATCTGCGAACATCAGTATCAATAAGAGCCATTTCAGCAGCCTCATAGAAGTACTTATCATGCATATACTGAATGAGATTGAGAGTATTAACATAAAGACCGCAGAGCCAGTCTTCCATTCTGTCGAAAGCGGTAATTACTTCATCATAATCAAGATATTCAGAAGTAATAGGACGATAAGCAGGACCGCACTGTTCACGAGTTTTGAGGTCAACACCGCCATTAATAGCATAAAGCAAGCACTTAGCAAGGTTTGCTCTTGCACCAAAGAACTGCATTTCCTTACCTGTCTGTGTAGCAGATACACAGCAGCAAATTGAATAGTCATCACCCCAAACAGGCTTCATAACATCATCATTCTCATACTGAATTGAGCTTGTTGTAACAGAAATCTTAGAAGCGTACTTCTTAAAGTTCTCAGGAAGGTCTGAAGAATAGAGAACAGTAAGGTTTGGCTCAGGTGAAGGGCCCATATTTTCAAGAGTGTGGAGGAAACGGTAGTCATTCTTAGTAACCATTGATCTGCCGTCCATACCGATACCTGCAACTTCAAGAGTAGCCCAAACTGGGTCACCTGAGAAGAGCTGATTGTAAGAAGGAATACGAGCAAACTTAACCATTCTGCACTTCATTACAAAGTGGTCGATAAGCTCCTGAGCCTCAGACTCAGTAATCTTACCTGCCTCAAGATCTCTTTCAATATAAATATCAAGGAATGTTGACACACGACCAACACTCATTGCAGCACCGTTCTGAGTTTTGATAGCTGCGAGGTAACCAAAGTATAACCACTGAACAGCTTCACGAGCATTAGAAGCAGGCTGAGAAATATCATAACCATACATCTGAGCCATATCCTTCATACCCTTTAAGGCACGAATCTGCTTTGAAATTTCCTCACGAAGTCTGATAACTTCATCAGTCATTGTGCCATCGCCACAGTTATTCAAATCCTTCTTCTTGTCCTCAATAAGGTAATCAATACCATAGAGAGCGACACGACGATAGTCACCAACAATTCTGCCACGACCATAAGTATCAGGAAGACCTGTAATGATATGATTATGACGAACAGACTTCATTTCAGGAGTATAAGCATCGAATACACCCTGATTATGTGTAGTAGTATATTCATTAAAAATTTTGTGAAACTCAGGATTTGGTTCATAACCGTTAGTAGTACAAGCCTGCTCAGCCATTTTAATACCACCAAATGGCATAAATGCACGCTTTAAAGGCTTGTCTGTCTGAAGACCAACAACCTTTTCAAGCTCCTTTGTTTCTTCGCTGATATAGCCTGGCTTATGTGAAGTAAGAGTAGATACAATATCAGTATCCATATCAAGGACACCGCCCTTAGCTCTTTCTTCTTTCTGAAGTCCCTGTAAAATTCCCCAAAGTTTATCAGTAGCTTCTGTTGGACCAACAAGGAAATCCTCGTTGCCGTCATAAGGCTTGTAGTTCTTCTGAATAAAGTCACGAACATTGACCTCAATTTTCCAGATAGAACCCTCAAAACCATTCCATTGTGCGTAATTAGTCATTATTAAAAATCCCCTTTCGTCAAATATGACTATAAAATAAACATTGCGACAAAGCAGACCTTGTAAATCTGCTTTGTATCAGACAGAACGAATGTTACCGTTCTGTTGCGGAATAAATTCCGAAAGGTCAGAATTTTTTTCTGCGTTGTAAACATTATATCATATAATAAATTCTACTTCAAGTTTTTTAAAAATTTTTTTGTGGAATTTTCAGAGATTTCTTGGTTAAAAATACATAATAGTAATATTCTTTCATTTTCATAATAGTTGAAAACACTAAATAAATAAATAAAATCAATTTTAGTCTGTAAATTGGAATTTTTGTTAATTTTTTCAATAAGATACGGACTACACAATCCTGCATAGTCCGTACATTTTAAAAATTACAAATTATTATATTTTGAAAATCGACATACCAGATAATTGTATGTTTTCAAAAATTACTCAGATATAAATGACCAAGTACCTGTTGATTTGTTAGTAGCCTTTGCTTTATAGCAATTCATACCATCAACAATGGTAACATCATTTGTCTGATGAACCCAGTCATTTGCTGTATCCTTGAATAAGAAGCATTTATCTCCAGGTGATAGTGGGTCATCAAAATCATAATACCAAAGGTCTGTACCCTCAATCTGTGTCATAAGGATAGCTTTGTTATTAATTCCACTACCTGTCCAGCCGTAAATATAAACATTGCTCCATTTTGCTAATGAATTATCAAAATAAACTCTGTCAAGCTCAAATTCAGGCTTTGTTTCCTTTACATATGGACCTGTTAAAATATTTTCATCACTGCTGAGAGTAATGCAGTTTGATGTTGCTGAAACAGTTGCCTGCCATGCATTATATACATTACCTGTATCACCTGCAACTGGCTTTGATGATACCATAGACAAGTTGCGATATACTGTTACAGATGTAACAGACTTTGGAGCTTCAAGCTTATATACATTCGGATAGTCGTTATCATCTTTTACAAACTGATAGCTTTTGCCTGTTGCATTATCATAAGCATAGAGGTTTACACCGTCCTGTGTCATCCAGCCAAGTGTAGTCTTGAAGTACAATGTATAATCCTCAGATGCTACAGTTGTTGGCGGAACAGTTGTAACTGGTGCTGTAGTTGCTGGAGCGGTTGTAGGTTTAACGGTTGGCTTTGCGGTTGTTGGCTGTGTAGGAACAGGAACCTTTGTGCCTGTGCGTCCTGCACCGTCCATTTTTACAAGATACTTCTGAATTGTAGTAGCGTCCTGTACAGAAACTCTGCCGTCTGCATCAACATCACAAATTACATTTGCATTAGCAGGCATTGGCTCAATGCATACTAAGTATTTCTGAACAAGTGTAACATCCTGAACTGACACTACACCGTCACCGTCTGCATC
This sequence comes from Ruminococcus sp., assembly GCA_024403825.1. Lineage (GTDB taxonomy): Bacteria > Bacillota > Clostridia > Oscillospirales > Acutalibacteraceae > Ruminococcoides. The sequence goes on from JAKSRB010000009.1 coordinate 39,809, forward strand.
ACCATATACACCTGAAGCAGGGGTTGTCGGAACATCACTTCCGTCCTTTACAACTACAGTTGCATCTTCCTGAACTTTTGTTGGAACAAGGTCTGTATCTGTAAAAGAGGTTGATTTTGTCTGAGCAAATATCTTTGATACACCGTTGAGCTTAAGCTTTGTTTTTGAACCGTCAACTGGATACTGATTTGTACCGTCACCAAAGATTATCATTGTATTTGCTGAATGTGCAAGGTCAAAGCCTGTTGATGGCTGACCATTTTTAAGGCATGAATTTGCTGAAACCTCTGCATAATAATAACCTGTAGCCTCATCATATTTAAGCTGTTCACCAGGCCATGATGCATTTGAATAGGTATTTTCGCTGTCTGTAACCTCATCATAAATATATACATAGAAAGGTTCAGTCCATGTTTTGCGGTTTTCAGGGCTTAACCATACATAAACACCTGAAGATGCTGATTCATTCTTCTTATAGTGGTATGTAATAGCAGAATTTGCTTTACCGTCGGTTGCAGTAAGATTAAGATTAATGGTATCACCATAGTTATAATCAGAACCAATGCAGATTGTTGTCTTACCTGTAAATCTAACAGGCTTAGAATTTTCAAGGCAGTATGTACCGCTTGTAGCATTATTAAGGTTAAGAGTTACTGTAAGAGTATCGCCATTGAAATTTCCGCTTTCAACAGAAGCTGAAACAGTAGGAGTTGTTGTGCTGTCATATACAACAGCAACACCTGTTGAACCGATAGAACCTGTAACAACACCATTTGCAACCTTGAATGTATTGCCTGTGATTGTATCGGTATATGTACCGTCAGCCATACCTGTATTAGCAATGCTGACATTTTTTGCATTGCCACCGCAGTTTGAAAGAACAATACCCTTTGTACCTCTTACTACATAAGCAACATTATCAGAAGAACCGAGTTTTTCTGACTGACCAACAAAATTGTTATGGAACTTGTTTATCTCAGAAACAGCAACACTCTTATAAGTAGTATCTGTTCCTGCCTCGCCCATAAGTGCATCACCCGGACGAGCAAAATATAAAGCTGTAGAATCCTTTCTTGATGCAACAATAGCCCATGCTTTTACAATATCGCTATCATCAACATTTGATGTATTAGCAATACCTGCTGAGCCTGAGTCACCCTCATAGGTATCATGTGATTCAGCCCAAAGCACTAAATTAGATGCATTTGCACCTGATCTATATCTTGAGCTTGATGCAGATGATGCTCTGCCATTTACCACATTGTAAAGTACAGAATCACCTGTTGTATTATCAGTAACATTGATATATTTTGTGTATGAGCTGTAGCTTCTGCCTGAGCCACAGGAATTAAGGATTTCACCATAGATATATAAATCCTTGCCTGTTTTAGCGTTATAATACTCGCTTGCGGCACCTGTAACATTTGGCCAGTAATCAGATGAATAATCTCCGTCATCAGGGGTTTCAATATGCTTTGCGGCATCAAAACGGAATCCGTCAACACCACAATCTATACATTCCTTAAGTAATGAAATAACCTGATTTTGAACTGCTGTGCTGTTTGTTATAAGGTCAGGGCATTTTGAAAGGTGTCCCTGAACAGTTTTTGCAACTGAGCTATCATCAACAACCAAAGCATTATAACGGAAATAATCTCTTGGATTATTGTAAAAATCAGGAAGATATTCAGCAATCTGAGGGCTGATTGAGTTAGGACTTTCCTCAGTTTCATTACCCATATGGTTAGAAACAATATCGCATATAATTTTAATTCCGTACTTGTCAGCCTCTTTGCAAAGCTCTGTTAATTCAGCCTTAGTACCAAGCCAAGATGATTTTGCAATAGACATACTTACAGGCTGATAGAGCTTCCACCATTGACCGCCAACATCCATTGATGAGCAATAGTCTTTACACTGCTGAACAGGAGAGGTCTGAACTGTGGAATATCCTGCCGCTGCAATAGCAGGCAGATTATCTTTAATTGTACTGTAAGACCAGTTGAACGCATGAAGAATTACACCGTCACCAACCCTACTTTGAGTAGCTGTTTCAGATGAAACCGAAGTATCGTTATTCTTAACAGTCGCCTGAACAGTAGTTACTGCAAGTGATGATGAAATCATCGTTGCGACAACAGCAAGACTTACAGCCTTGTTGAACTTTTTCATAGAAAAATCGTCCTTTCACATTATTATACAAATTCATTATAACAAATTATTATGAAAAAGTATATTAGCAATACTCCAAAGAATAATTACAAATTTTTGTGCAATATATTTAAGGAATATTTTTACAAAGCTTTTAAATTGTATTTTTAACCAAATTAAGTACAGCTATTCAGTAGCTTTAGCATTAAAAATAAAATCCCTTATTTTACATTCGCTCTTTCCTATGCCGTCATCATTTTCAACACCTGAGCTTACATCAACTCCGTCAGGTTTTACAAGTCTGATTGCCTCAGATACATTCTGAGGATTAAGACCGCCTGCAAGCAAAAACAGCTTTCCGTCACGAGGTAATTTATCAATTAACCTCCAGTCAAATATTTTTCCACTTCCTGGTGTCTGGGAGTCAAAAACATAGCCTTTTATATTATCAATTCTGCTGTAGCAATCAAAATTGTCCAAGTCGCTGACATTAAATGCTCTTAATACAGGTAATGGAGAATTTTCAAGCAACTCCTCCCCAACTTTTCCATGAATCTGCACATAATCAAAACCACAGCTTTCTGCAATTTTAATCTGTTCCATATCAGGACTTACCATAACTGCAACACACTTTATCCTATCATCAACAGCACCTACAAAACTTTTTGCCTGTTCAGCAGTAAGATTTCTCTTGCTTTTTTCAAAAAACATTACAAATCCAGCAAAATCCGGGATATACTTATTAATATATCCAACCTCTTCAAGGCTTGTTATCCCACAGATTTTAACCATACTCATTAATAATTTATCTCCTTTCCTGAATCGAGTAGGAGGCTACCCATTAATTGAGTAGCCGACCTCTCACACCACCG
>JAKSRB010000090.1 GCA_024403825.1 Ruminococcus sp.
GCTAAGTTCAATATTATTATTTTGTTTTGCACGAGCCAACGCATCATTATACAGATTATTCCACTCAGTATTATCTAAACAAATATATACCTGATAAAATTTTTCATCAAGACAATCATATAAAAACTGACTTACAGCTTGAAAATCATAATCAAAATTATCGTGCTTGTTTTTATAACCCTCAGCAAATTTATTATAATCAAATAATTGCTTTCCTTCCTTAATAACTTCTTTTATTTCATTTAATACTTTTTTAGCTATTTTTTTGGTGCCGTCTGTGAATTTGTTTGATAAACAATTAATAAAAGTTTCTTCTGCTTTACTCCAATTTCCCATTACTTTTGCCCCCTTACTATATTTTGTCTGTGCTGTAGGTGTTGTAGCCCTCATAATAATAGCTCATATCTATTCCCTTCATATAAACCTCTCGGTCGTTAATTTTGTCGGTAAGGGCTTTTCTAAGGATATGCTTTATTTCGGTATCTCTTATTGGACTTCGTTCCATTGCAAGCAGATAATCCTCTTTTTCTACCTTGCTCCAGTCGATTATTATTCCTAACTCCTTTTTTAATATCAAATCAAGCCATATCCTTGTACTCCGTCCGTTGCCCTCTCTAAAGGGATGAGCTATGTTCATTTCTACATATTTTTCAATTATTTCTTCAAATGTGCTTTGTGGCATTGCTGAAATGTTTTTCAGCGATATTTCAAGGTACATTACTGGTGCAAACCGAAAGCCACCTTTTGATATATTTACCTTTCTTATCTCGCCTGCAAATTCATATATTTCGTCAAATAAATATTTGTGTATCTGACTAAGTCCTTTGAATGTTCCAACCTCAAAATCGTTCATTGCTCCGCTTTCATAAAGCTCTTTGGCTTTCTGTTTGCTTAGCCTTTCTTCTGTTCTTGCAAGCTCATTGCTTTTTTCTGAGACCATTTTTCCACTTATTCCGTTAAATCTACTACTCCTGTATAGATTGGTATATTGCTTTCGTTGTCTATTAACATAAATATAAACGGACGGTTTATTTCTATGCTTTTTTCGCCATATACTCGCTCTTTGCTTTGCTGGGATATTACCTCGCTCGCATTGTTCTGAGCTGTTCCTCCAAGTCCTGCAAGGTTTATTTCTATCTTTGGACTTATGCTATATAGCAAATTTATTGCCATTTCTTCCTGACTTGACATATTTGCAAATTTTGCTGTGTCGGTGAACATTGTGTATAGTCCGCTCTTTGTCAATACCTCGTTCATTTCCTCTGCTGTCGGCTCTTCATTTATGTTGAACTGTGGTATGGTTGCTTTTGCCTTTGTGGTTATGTCTATACTACCTAAAAGATTGTTATATTCAAGGCTTGTAAATGAACTTACATACTCATCTATGCTTGTACTTTCTTTTGGCATTATCATTATATATTTTAGTGGTGTGTCTTTCATATATTTTATTATGCCCTCAGCTGTGGCGGTCTGCATATAGTATTCGTCTGAGGTCATATATTTTACAGTTGTGGTCTTTTCGCCTGACTTAAATTCGCCCTCGCTTTCGTCTGCGGTTGTATATCCGTTTAGCCACTTATCGCATATATCTGTGTAATTTACCGTTATAAGCCTGTTGTCATTATCAAGCCTATCAAAAATTTTATCACTAAATGTATTAAAAAGACTATTGGTCTTTATCAAGGAATTTTCATCCTTAAACAAAAATCTATACACTTCTGCGTTGTAATAATTTGCATTTGTCTGCAAAAATTTTGTTTTTACACTTATAGTGTCATTAAAAATAAGGTTGTTGCCAAATTTTGCATAGCCTGTTCCGCCTGTTGTCAGCGTTTTGCCTGATAATTCATCATACTTTTCTGTGGTGGATTTTGTTACTGCATCCATTCTGCTTGTGAAATATGATGTACATTCATTTATGCTGTCTATGTTCAAATCATTGCCTATGGCATTTATAATTTCCTTTTGTGTATCTCCTGATGCTCCGTTTGCTATTGTTCCAAGCTGGTTTACTATGCTATAGGGCGATATTGCAAAGGTCTTTTTGTCGGTGCTTCGGTAGTAGTTTCTGAATAATTTAAACTCAAAATCTGTTACATCAAGGGTGTATGTATTATAGGTTGTTGGTGGCTCGGTTGCTCCGTCATTGTAATTATATGTTACAGAGGCATCTTCTGTACGGCTGTATTTTTCTGATAGATTTTCTTTTTTTGATATTTCTGTTGGATTTCCGCATCCGCTTATTATTCCTGCTGTCAGTATCGCACTTATAAATATTGCTAAAGGCTTTATCATTTTGATGTTTTCCCTTCTTTTTCCATAATTCAATAAAGATGAAACTTATTATCCTAAGTTTCATCTTTATTTTTTGTATTTTCATTATTTTTCTTTACATAGCTTTTCTGCAAGTCGGAAGATATTTTCTGCTGAATCAGGCTGGGCAAGCTCTGAACATTTATCCCTCATTGCTTCAAGCTTTTCTTTATTATTAAGCAAATCTATTATTTCGCTGTACTCGTTTTCTTTATCAAGCAATACTGCCGCATTCTCTCCTACAAGAAAATCTGCATTATCCCTTTCCTGCCCTGGAAATGCACTGTATATTGCGAGCGGTAACTTGCAGGCAAGGCTTTCTGTTACGGTTAATCCGCCTGGCTTTGTTATTATTAAGTCCGATATATGCATATAGTCCTGCACATTTCTTACAAAATACAACAGCTTTGTATATTCATAAGCCCCTATCTCGTCTATTAATTTATCAAGCTGTCCGAAAAGCTTGATGTTTCTGCCTGTGATTATTATGAATTGTATATCCTTGCTTTTTAATGCAAGTCCTTTGTAAAACTCTAATACGGTATTTACTCCGAATGAACCTGCCATAAGCAATACAGTTGGCTTGTTTGGGTCAAGTCCCTCTCGCTCGCAGATTTTTTCCTTGTCATACGGCTCTGTAAAGCTGTCAAATATCGGTATGCCGAGTGGGTATATCTTTTCTTTTGCCACGCCGTACTCATTTATCAGCTTTTCTGCCATACTCGGTACGGCAAGCACATAGGCATCTATATATGAATTTATATAGGTGCGGTGGGAATCGTAGTCTGTAATCAGGCTTATTGTTTTTATTCCCTCGATTTTCTTATGCTTTTTCAAGGAGCCGAGCATACCTGTTATAAATGGGTGACACGCTATTATTACATCTGGCATAAATTCATCTATTGAGCTTAACAGCCTTCGTGCCATTATTTTATTTGAACGCATTACAGTTGATGAAATTAAATTTTTGCGGTCGGTAACGCTATAGCTTATTCCGTAAACCTTTGGAATTTTGGTAGCCATAAAATGATAACTGTGGCATACAGTATCATCATAAACCTTGCCGACTTCCTTTAAGCCGTCCACAACCTTTACTGAATTTTCCTTGCTTAATGCTTTTATTTTTGCTTCAAGTGCAGCGGCAGCACGCTTATGTCCGCCACCTGTTGAGGCTGTAAATATGAGAACTCTCATAGAATTTTCTCCAATCTTTTTTATGGGCATATTTAAAAAATTTTTCTCAAATATAGTTTTATTTATCCAATTATATTATACTTGTATTTCATTTTATTTTCAACATTTTTTAAGAAAATTAATTGCCATTCAAACAAATTCAGAGGATAACAAAAGCCGAGCAGATATTTATATATAATAAAATCTGTTCGGCTTTTTTAGTAAGTATTTCTATAATTTCAGACTACAATTCCCTCGCAATGGTCGATTTCATGCTGAATTATTTCTGCAAAATATGCCTTGAATACTCTGAGTTGCTTTTCAAATTTTGCATTATAAAATTCAACCTCAATTTCCTCATAACGAGTAACCTTTCTAAGACCTTCCAAGGACAGGCAGCCCTCATCGGTAAGATATGGGCGATTCTTTTTTGTGATTTTAGGGTTAATCATAATCATATCAACATATCCCATATCAATGATAACAATTTTCTTGTTATATCCAATCATATTAGCGGCAAGTCCTGCACAGTTTTCACGATGTGCGACAAGTGTGTCCTGCAAATCCTTTACTATATGCATATCGTCCTGAGTAGCAGGCTCACATTTTTTACCGAGAAAAAATACATCCTTAACTATTGGTTTAACCATTTTTTACACCTCTAAATAATTTTGCACAAATTGCAATGAATAATTGTTTTAGTAAATAAAATTACATATATTATTTTACCGCAATTAAGTATTTTTGGCAATAGTGTTTTTAAATTTGTAAATATATAAATTCAGATAAATGTAAATATAAAAAGAAGTAGGGTAGAGGGGAAATTTAAACAAAGCGGTTAAGCTCAGAATTATAGGTATAATCAATAGCTGAAAGCTTTGTTTCAATTTCCGACTTATCAATGCATAGGCTTTTGCACATTTCATCAAATGAAGAATAGGAGTCCCTTAACTGGGTGTTTACATAGGAAAGCAAAATCATAGGGTCATTAGGAATATTCATAATAAAAACCTCACTTAAAAATTTTCATATAATGTATTATATCACAAAATTATAAGAATTACAAAAGTGGTTGTAATCAGAGGGATATACTGATTATTTGTGCAATATGTCAAAAAAATTAATGATAGGCAAAAAATGTTGAAAATATGACGAATTATGTTATAATAAAAAAATATATATATAGAATGGTGTGAGATTTATGTATAGCCGAAAAAATCTAAAAAAGCATGCACGGGGCAGGGTCAAAAAAAATTATTGGGTAGCGGTGTTTTTGTGTCTGATTGCAGCATTTATTGGTGTTGACTTTACAGGAACTCTT
>JAKSRB010000091.1 GCA_024403825.1 Ruminococcus sp.
GGTGGTGTATGTGCACTTATGCAGGCTGGTTTTGAAACACTTTGCGAAGCTGGTTATGACCCAAGAAATGCTTACTTTGAGTGTATTCACGAAATGAAGCTTATCGTTGACCTTATTTATCAGTCAGGTTTTGCAGGTATGAGATATTCAATTTCAAATACTGCTGAGTATGGTGACTATATCACAGGACCAAAGGTAATCACAGACGAAACAAAGAAGGCTATGAAGCAGGTTCTTACTGATATTCAGGACGGCACATTTGCTAAGGACTTCCTCCTTGATATGTCAAATGCTGGTGGACAGGTTCACTTTAAGGCTATGAGAAAGCTTGCTGCTGAAGCTCCTGCTGAAACAATCGGTCAGGAAGTTAGAAAGCTCTATAGCTGGTCTGATGAGGATAAGCTTATCAACAACTAATTTGTTGATATATTGCTTAAAACTGATATTTTTTAGTATTTATATAGCTGTTGCAGATTAACTAATCTGTAACAGCTTTGTTTTTTGTTTATTAATATTACATTATATTCAAAATATATTGACTTACATTCGACAAAATTGTATAATAAAAACTGTATTCTTTTGTTTTGAATTAATATTGATGAAAATTAGTAAATATGGAGGGATTACCTTGAAAAAGAAAATAATTGCAGTGCTTATTGCAGTTTTGTTGATTACTCTTTGCAGTTGTACTCCAAGAAATGAACTGCGAATTGGTACAGCAGGTCTTGGCGGTATTTATAATGAATTTGGTACGGCTCTTTCTCAGCTTGCCAAGGATAAAAATGATTTGAAAATTGAAGTGAGAACTACCGCTGGTTCTGCTGCTAATGTCAGACTATTATCTGAAAGTTATCTTGAACTGGCAGTTTCTCAGGCTGATATTATCAATGATGCGTATTATGGTGAGAACAGCTTTGAAAAGTCATTTAAGGGGTATAGTGCGGTGGCAGGATTGTATGCCGAGGCTTGCCATATAGTTGTGAGAGCTGATTCAGATATTAAGACTGTTGATGATTTATTTGGAAAGAAAATTTGTGTGGGCGAAGAGGAGTCAGGCTCTGAAGCTAATGCAATGCAGATTTTATCAGTATTCGGACTAAATGAAAATAACATTACAAAGAAAAATCTGGACTATGCTGGTGCAGCAAAGGCTTTAGCTGAGAAAAAAATTGATGCATTTTTCTGTACGGTCGGAACAAAGAATACAGTAATTGAGGAATTGTCAGATAAATGCGATATATCAGTATTAAGCTTGGATAATTTTTCAATAAGCAAGCTTATATCGAATTTTAAATTTTTTACAGAATATACAATTCCTGCAAATACCTATAAAAATCAGAAAGCTGATATAAAAACAGTTGGTGTAAATTCTGTACTGCTTGCAAGCAACAAGCTATCAGAAGAAAAGGTTGAACAAATCACAAGTATGATATTTGAAAATGCTGATTCATTGCAATATACAGTATCAGCAGATTTGGAGCTTGATGAGCAAAAGGCTGTAAACGGAATTACAATTCCATTTCATAAGGGAGCAGCAAAGTATTACAGCAGTAAAAATATAACTGTTGCAGCAGAATAATTTTGTGAGGTATAAAAAGCTATGGTTCTTAGTCTTGATATGTATCAGACAATAGCTGTTGCAGTTGTTGTTTTGATGATAGGAGATTTTCTTAAAAAGAAAATTTCATTTCTTGAAAAGTTTTGTATTCCGTCACCTGTAGTTGGAGGTCTGCTTTTTTCAATTATGACCTTAATTTGCTACTGCACAGGAATAGTCGAGTTTAATTTTAATGACACTCTAAAAGATGTGTGTATGGTATTTTTCTTTACTTCTGTAGGATTTCAGGCAAATCTCAAGGTATTGAAGAGTGGCGGAAAATCACTTATATTATTTCTTGTTTTTGTTATAGTTCTTATTGTTGGGCAAAACTTCGTGGCAGTAGGACTTGCAAATCTGCTTGGATTAAGCTCCTTGACTGGAATGACTACAGGTTCAATTCCAATGGTAGGAGGACATGGAACAGCAGGTGCTTTTGGTCCTATTCTTGAAGACTTTGGAATTAACGGTGCAACTACTGTTTGTACAGCAGCAGCAACCTTTGGACTTGTTGCAGGTTCAATTATGGGTGGCCCTGTGGGCAATAATCTTATTAAAAGACATAATCTGCTTTCAACTGTCAAGACAGAGGATGATAGTATCCTTGTTGAAGATGAAGTAAAGCACGAAAGACATTTTTCAATGTATGCACCTGCTGTATTTCAGCTTATAATTGCGGTAGGTCTTGGTACTATTGTTTCATATTTGTTGTCATTAACCGGAATGACCTTCCCTGTATATATCGGTGCAATGATTGTTGCGGCATTTATGAGAAATATTGGAGAGTATTCTGGTAAAATCCAGATGCATATGGGTGAGATTAATGACCTTGGTGGTATCTGTCTTTCATTGTTCCTCGGAATTGCTATGATTACTCTTAAATTATGGCAGCTTGCAGAGCTTGCACTTCCATTGATTGTAATGCTTGTAGGTCAGGTATTGATAATGTTTATATTCTCATATTTTGTAATATTCAATGTAATGGGAAGAGATTATGATGCCGCTGTACTTGCAGCAGGTACCTGTGGATTTGGAATGGGTGCAACTCCTAATGCTATGGCTAATATGCAGGCAATTTGCGATAAATATGCTCCGTCTGTAAAAGCCTACTTACTTATTCCGATTGTAGGCAGTTTGTTTGCAGACTTCTTGAACAGCATTACAATTACTATTTTTATAAATTTAATCTGATTGTTCATATTTGCATACATAATTCTGTTTATTCTGTTAAAACCATTGACTTTTTGACAAAATCACGATATAATTTCTTTATATGTACAGCATTATTTTATAATGCACACATGGTAGTCTTTACAATGTATTTTTGTAGGGGCGGACTGTGTTAGCCTACGGTTTCGTTGGCTAACAAGTCCGCCTCTTTTTGTTGTTTTTATCAAGGGGTGTATAAATGAAAAGTAATAAGGATATAATTGTTTCTTTAAAAGATATTTTTATGAGCTTTGACGGTGAAACAATTCTTAATCATATAGACCTTGAAATAGGTAAGGAAGAATTTGTTACAATTCTCGGACCGAGTGGCTGTGGAAAAACTACTACATTAAGAATTATTGGCGGATTTCTTGAACCTGAAAGTGGTGATGTATTCTTTAATGGTGAACGCATTAATGGTACACCTCCAAATAAAAGAAATGTTAATACGGTATTTCAAAAATATTCACTTTTCCCACATTTGAATGTTTATGATAATGTTGCATTTGGTTTGAAGCTGAAAAAGGTTCCTAAGGATGAAATTAAGAAAAAAGTAACCAAAATGCTTGCAACAGTTGATTTGAAGGGCTATGAAAAAAGAAATATAGCAAAGCTTTCAGGTGGACAACAGCAGAGAGTTGCTATTGCAAGGGCGTTGGTTTGTGACCCTGATATAGCACCGCTGAGTGTTCCGGGAATTATTTCCAGAATTACTATGGTTTTTGTGCCGAGTGCAAGTACATTCCTTGTTGCTCAGTATCTGGGCGGTACTTCTGATATAATGATTGGTGATATTATTGATAAGATTTTCTGGACTGACCAAAGTACAGGTTCGGCAATTTCATTGATACTTATGATTTTCATATTTATTTTCCTTGTTCTTATGAACCGTTTTGGTGACGAGGAGGCGATTGCATAATGAAAAAGAATGGTATTTTATCTAAATTATATATTATTTTGATTATGATTTTTCTTTATGCTCCGATTGCCGTACTTATTTTCTATTCCTTTAATGACGGTAAAACTACTGTTTGGAAAGGTTTTTCGCTCAGGTGGTATAGTGAGCTTTTTAATGACAGCAGTATAATGTCATCACTCTGGAATACTTTGATTATTGCTTTCCTTGCGGCTTTTTTTGCAACTATACTTGGAACTGCCGCTGCAATAGGTATTAGTAATTTTAAGGGCAGAAAAAGACTTATTATTCAGAATGTTTCAAATATTCCGATTATCAGCCCTGACATTGTTATGGGTGTATCGTTAATGCTTTTGTTTTCAACACTCGGTGTAATGTTTAATTTTGAAATGGGTTTTGTTACTGTTCTGATTGCTCATATTTGTTTTTGTGTTCCGTTTGTTGTACTGAATGTTATGCCACGAATTACCAGAATGGACAGAAGTATTTATGATGTGGCACTTGACCTCGGTTGTACTCAATGGCAGGCTTTTTACAAGGTTATAATTCACGAGCTTATGCCGGGAATTGTGTCAGGTGCTTTGATTAGCTTTACATATTCACTTGATGATTTTATAATTACATATTTTACAAGGGGTTCAAAATTTCAGAATCTTTCTATTGAGATTTACTCAATGACTCATCGCAGAATTTCACCAAAAATCAATGCATTATCTGCTTTGCTGTTTCTTGCGGTGCTGATTGTAATGGTTATTATAAATATTCGTGACAGGCGAGAAGAAAAGCTTGCTAAGCAGAAAAGCTGATTTATTTAAGAATTTTTATAAAAAGTGGGGTTGAATATAAAATGAATTTTAGTAAAAGATTAGTAAGTGTTGTTACAACAGGTGTGCTGGCATTTTCAGGTATTGCGTGCCTTGCAGGCTGTGGCAAGGGCTATGACGGAGAAGTAAATGTATATAACTGGGGTGAATATATTTCCAGAGGTGAGGACGGACTGCCTGATGTTATCAAGGAGTTTGAAAAGGAAACAAATATAAAAGTTAATTACACTACTTATGAAACCAATGAAGAGCTTTA
>JAKSRB010000092.1 GCA_024403825.1 Ruminococcus sp.
TTCTGTTTTTCTAATCTATTGTAAAATTCCTTAAATTATGCTATGATATGTCCTGAACACTAATTACAAAGCAGTATCGCATAAAAGGATTGATGGGTTTGGCTAAAATAGTACCGCTGTTCAGCGGAAGTAAAGGTAATAGCTACTATATAGGTTCAGGCACCGAGGGGGTGCTGATAGATGCCGGTCGTTCCTGTAAACAGATTGTAAATGCAGTTGAAGCAAACGGCTTGAAAATGAGCAATATAGGAGCAGTATTTATAACCCATGAGCATACTGACCATTGCAGTGCATTGAAGGTATTAGCAAAAAAATATAAATTTGAGGTTTACGCAAGCTTTGGCACACTGCACGCACTTGAAACAGGCAATAAAATATCAGCCGAAACCATAACCAATATAATTGAAAATGAAGTATCCATAGGAAATATGCTTGTGCAACGCATAAACACTTCACACGATGCCGCCGAAAGCTGCTGCTACAGAATAATTGCACCTGACGGAAAATCCGCACTAATTGCAACTGATACAGGAGTAATTTTGCCGGAGATACATAATGCCGCACAAGCAAGTGATTTTGTGGTGCTTGAGTCAAACCATGATATAGAAATGCTAAGAAATGGTTTTTATCCATTCATGCTGAAAAGGCGAATTTTATCTGATAAGGGTCATTTGTCAAATGATATTTGTGCAGAGGAGCTTGCAAAGCTTGTAAATTGCGGAACATACAGATTTATGCTTGGACATCTCAGCGAAGAAAACAACACATCTAATCTTGCACTAAGAACCTCATCAGATAAACTACAGGAACAGGGAATGAAGCTTGGCTCAGATTATACACTTGAAACAGCACCATCCGAAGCACAGATAAAAACCGTAATTTTTTAAATCTGAGGTAAAAATGTTAAAAATCAATATAATATGTATAGGAAAAATCAAGGAAAAGTATTTTACTGATGCAATAACGGAATATGCCAAAAGATTAACCGCATTTTGTAAATTTACGATTACAGAGCTGAACGAAGAAAAAATCAGAAATAATAATCCAAATCAGTCCCAGATTGAAGAAGTAATTGAGGCTGAGGGGAAACGCATATTGCAAAAAATCGGAATACAGGATTATGCAGTTGCAATGTGCATTGAAGGAAAACAACATTCAAGCGAAGAGCTTTCAGCGGTAATAGACAGAGTGAGCCTGTCAGGGAAAAGCACGATAGACTTTATAATAGGCGGAAGCTATGGATTAAGTCAGGCAGTAAAGCAAAGAGCAGATTTAAAATTATCAATGAGTCGAATGACATTTCCACATCAAATGGCAAGAATGATATTAAGTGAACAGATATACCGAGCCTTTGAAATTTCAACTAATGGAAAATATCACAAGTAGCAAAAAACAAAATATAATAAACGAAAAATACTTCTATACAAATCAGGCAGAAGTATTTTTTATTTTACTGCATAAAACAAATTACAGCTCCATAAAATATAGCAGGCATAACATAATAACTGACTTTATATATGTAAGGTCAAAAGATAATATAGGGTGATATTGTGTCGGGTGTGCATAAAATAAATATCAAAAGTCTTGCAATTAATCTTGGAATAAGTCTGGGTGTAGGAATTTTGTCAGGACTTCTCTCAATGAGCGGAACGGATTCATTTGAGGATGTTGTCAAGCCTCCGCTCACTCCGCCAAGCTTTATTTTTCCGATAGTCTGGACAATACTTTTCACACTTATGGGAATTTCCGCTTATCTGATTTCGCAGTCTGAGGCAAACAACAAATCTACAGCTTTAATTATCTATGGATTACAGTTAGCGGTAAATTTCTTCTGGCCTATATTTTTCTTCAATATGCAGGCATATTTATTCTCCTTCATATGGCTGATATTGCTATTAATTCTTATTATTGCAATGACAGTAAGCTTTATGTCTGTAAATAAAACTGCCGCATATCTGCAAATCCCATATTTATTGTGGGCAGCCTTTGCAACATACCTGAATTTCGGAGTATTTTTATTAAATCCAAAGCTTTAATAAATCTAAAACCTTAAACCAAAAATAAATAGTTAATCATACCCTCCGTCATCTCGGCATATAAATTACCAAGATGACTGGAGGTTTTTTATGTGAAAGGCATAGTGGAAGAACGGGCGGCAATGCTCGGAGAATACATAATTGAAAGCAGGGCTACTGTAAGGTCGGCAGCCAAAAAATTTGGTGTCAGCAAAAGTACAGTCCATAAAGATGTCAGTCAAAGGCTAAAGGTTTTAAATCCTGCTCTTTATCGTGAGGTAAGGCAAATTCTCGACACAAACAAAAGTGAGCGTCATATCAGGGGCGGTATTGCAACAAGAAACAAATATCTTAAAATGAAAAATCCAGATAAAAATTCTCATTCCTGACCTTGTATATAAATTTGCCTTCCTGATGAAAACTTGACAAATTACGGCATTTATTCTATAATTATTCAGGTACAGACCTTAGTTTATTATTTTATATAAGTCTGTATGCAGGTAATTATTGTATTGTATTTGCAGATTTTTTGGAAGGTGTTATTATGAATATCTGGCACGATATTTCCCCTAAAAGAATTACTACCGAAGACTTTTATGCTGTTATTGAAATTTCTAAGGGCGGTAAAAACAAATATGAGCTTGATAAGGAAACAGGTCTTTTAAAGCTTGACAGAGTTCTTTTTACCTCAACTCATTATCCTGCTAATTACGGATTTATTCCTCGTACTTATGCTGATGACGGTGACCCTCTTGATGTTCTCGTTATGTGCAGTGAAACTATTCAGCCAATGACCTTGGTTGAGTGTCGTCCTATCGGTGTTCTTAGTATGATTGACAATGACAGCAACGATGAAAAAATTATCGCTGTTCCTGTAAATGACCCTAACTACAACGGTTATAACGATATTTCGGAATTACCTAATCATTATTTTGAAGAAATCAAGCATTTCTTTACCGTTTATAAAACTCTTGAGCCTGATAAGGCTACCTCTGTAACTGAAATCAAGGGCGTTGAAACTGCTAAAATGGTTATCAAAAAATCTATTGACAGCTATATTCGTGATTTCCAGATGGCTTAATCATTACAGCTTAAAAATCAAAGGGACTGTATCTGATTTTCTCGATTCAGTCCCTTTGTATTATATAATATTTTGTTTTGCAAGGCTTAGGCTTATAGCTTAAAATCTTCAGCAGTATAATTTCCCTTTAATGCGTTTGACTTTGGTACTCTGAGCAGTGGGTCATATTTAAAAGACCAGCATTTATTTTCCTGTAACTGCTTACCCTTACTGCATCTCGGAAACATACCATCAAATATTGCATTCTCGCAGTACGCACAATTTGGAATTATATTCTTGCCAAACAGTTTTTTTCTCATTAAAATCACCTGTTTTGTAATAAATCATTTATATATTTATGATTATATCATTAATATGACATTGTTTCAAGAGAATTTTGGAGGATAAAATGAATTTTAAATCAAATACTATGAAATTAAATAATATTTCAGATATTCCCTATCTTGCATATAATACTCTTTCTGAAATCGACTTTATAAATCATGCATTTTCCACCAGATTAGGCGGAGCTTCCCAAGGGGAATTTACTTCAATGAATATGGCATTTAATCGTGGTGACAACCCTGAAAGCGTTACAGAAAATTACAAACGAATTTGCAGAAGTGCTGGCTTTGAATTTGAAAGTCTTGTTGCCTCTGCCCAGGACCATAACACCTATGTAAGAGCCGTAACAACAGCCGACAGAGGAGTTGGAATATATAAGCCAAGGGATATAGAAAGCGTAGATGCATTGATAACAAACCAAAAGGGTGTAACCTTGGTTACATATTATGCAGACTGTACGCCATTGTTTTTTGTTGACACCGAAAAGAAAGCAATAGGACTTGCACACGCAGGCTGGAGAGGAACAGTAGCAAGAATTGGAGAAAAGGTTGTAAAAAAAATGACAGAGCTTTACGGAACAAATCCTGCCAATATAACAGCTGCAATCGGACCTGCAATTTCAGTCTGCTGTTATGAGGTTGACAAGCCCTGTGCAGAGAAATTTATGGAGCTTACAGACCTACAGACAGAAAAATTTGTATTTCCAAAGGCAGACGGAAAATATATGATAGACCTGCTCGAAACAAACAGACAAATATTGATTAAAGCAGGAGTAAAGCAGGAAAATATAACCTTATCCGATTTATGCACAAACTGCAGCAGCGAATTATTGTGGAGTCATAGGGCAACCAAGGGACACCGAGGAACAATGAGTGCATTTATGGCTTTGAAGTAACATATTTTGAAATACCAACGGTTTTAACTTGCAAAACTGTTGGTATTTTTATATTATTCAAACCTATAAAATTTTAATTTTAGATATTGACAAAAGCTTAAATATGATGTATAATAACGCTTGTGTTGTAAAATTAAAGCAACCGATAACTTGTCGGAATTTGAAGCGAAGTCAGTTTTGACAGCTTCTGTGGAAATTTAAAAAATTTGGTTTCATTATAAAATTTAAGCACCAATGATTTTTAAGCTTTAATTTAATAAATGCGGGTGTGGCGGAATTGGCAGACGCGCTAGATTTAGGTTCTAGTGTCAACCGATGTGCAGGTTCAAGTCCTGTCACCCGCACCAAGCGAAAATAATCCGAACCTTGTACCGATTGGTAGTGGGTTCGGATTTG
>JAKSRB010000093.1 GCA_024403825.1 Ruminococcus sp.
ATGGCGGTTGTTATTTTTACATAATTTACGCATATTGGAAGATATTGTTGCTAAATTGGAAGCTTTAATATTGCCATAGGAAACCTCATTTCAGTATGATTGCAATAAGGAAAGGGGCGTGATTTCAATGTGCCACAATACATAGGTAATAGTTTTACAGCATATATTAAAGCTGAAAGAACTATAACCTAATGTTTACAGTTATTTTATGTATCGTTTGTTACAATAAACAGACCTGACAAAATACGTCTTTCTACTATTATGCTTGATGTGAATTACAGTTAAAAATTGGCATCAAGAAGGGAGAATTCAAATGAAATCTAAAACTTTAAGAATCATTAACACCGTATTCTTTTGCGTTATGGTAATAATAAACGCACTTGCAAACATCCTCCCCTTAGGAATCGGAAACACAGGTGCTGTATCAGCCAAATATCCCAATCTCTTTACTCCCGCACCTATCACTTTTGCCATTTGGGGATTGATCTATGTGATGATGGCGTTGTTCCTTTTATGGCAATGGGGCTTACTTGGTAAAAAAGAAAAGGCTGAAGATGATCTTCAAGTAATCGGGCCATGGTTTGCTTTCAGCTGCCTTGCAAATATAGGCTGGATATTTGCATGGCACTTTGGTATCATCTGGCTATCCGCCGTTATAATCACTGTCCTTCTCGTATCGTTGGCGGTTATAAGTATAAAAATCAAAAGCAGGCAAAGAGATGGTCTATCCTACTTTGCAGTTAATGCAGGATTTGATTTGTACTTCGGTTGGATTATTGCAGCTACTATTGCCAACATCAGTGTATTGCTTACTAACCTCGGCTGGAATGGTTTTGGTCTATCGCCGGTGTTCTGGACCTGTATTGTTCTGGTAGCTGGTGCCATAATAGGTGCATTACCCTCTTTGAGATACCGTAAATGGTTTGGTACATTTGCCGTTGTGTGGGCATATGTTGGAATTTTAATTAAGCATATAAGTCAGGAAGGTTATGCGGGAAAATACCCAATCATAATTACTTTCGCTATACTTGGTGTTGTAGTTATGCTTTCCGCTATGATGATTAAATTAGTCAATTTTACTTACTCACATAAAAATGAAGTAACTGCTTAAGGAGGATAAAACATGAAAAGTCAAACAACCTTTTATTTGCAATATGCTCACCGTTTTCTGAATTTCAGAGGTGAAGCACAATATCTCCACGGTCATACAGGTACACTTACCATTGAAGTTGAGGATACGATAGAACCAGGTGTAAATATGGTATTCCCCTGCAATGAAATTAAAAAGAAGGCCTGGAAAGTGCTAAAGAATTTTGACCATGCTTTAATTTTGCGTGAAGATGATCCCCTTCTTCCTGCAATATTAGATGTTTATGAAAAACAAATGATAAAAAACGGCCATCCTCAAAACACGATGAAAGGTGACGCTTTCAGCACAGAGCTTGCAACGGCTTACCCAGACTGCAGAATTGTTGTAACTAAAGAAACCATGACAGTAGAAGGCATGATTAAAATTGTATATGATCTTTTAAAAAATGATTTGAACATATCCAAAATAGTCTTTCAAAGCGGTGATAATACTGCGTCGCAGGAATACCCGATTTCTGAAACGATTGAACGCTGCCCCAAATGTGGAGTGAAGCTGAACGAAAATGGAGTATGCCCCAAATGTGGATTTAAGAAATAAAATAAGAATGTGGAAGGTCATTAAACCGACCTTCCACATTTTGGGTTTCTCCTGCAATCTTACTAAAAAGATATTTTTAGTAATTTTATTGTGTTGTTTCCTATTGAAAGCACCATTTGAATAAAAAGAACAAATTCTTTCTTATGCTTTTATTCCTCATCCCAAATATTATCATATTTGGGATTTTCATCAATCTTGCGTTTACTTTTTCATTCAAGCAATATTTTATATTATTGAACACAAAAAATCCATACGAATCAACGATGGATTCGTATGGATTATACTTTCAACTATAAGAAATATAATTTATTTTGGATGCTGCGTAAAAACAGAATAAAGTAACTGTAATGTTGTAATCGCCTTGTGATAATAAAAAAAGCGAAATAGATATCAGCATTGGAAGATATTGTTGCTAAATTAGAAGCTTTGGTATTGCCATAGGAAAGATAATTCATTTATCATTATTGCAAAGAAAGGGGTGTGATTCCAATGGCTTTTA
Source organism: Ruminococcus sp. (assembly GCA_024403825.1). Classification (GTDB taxonomy): domain Bacteria; phylum Bacillota; class Clostridia; order Oscillospirales; family Acutalibacteraceae; genus Ruminococcoides. The sequence continues at coordinate 2,187 of JAKSRB010000093.1, forward strand.
TAAGTAAGGAATTTCTGAATAAACCATAATCGGGATTTGTAAAATCAAAATGGAATAAATAAACTGCTACAATAGCTATCAGCAATATAAGAAGTAAAACTACGGCTGCAAGCACCCAGGTATGTACCATTTTTCTGCTGCCTGCAGATTCATTTCTGTAATGCTGAACAGCTTTGTCAGCTTTCTCAAGCTGAGTGTCTTTTTCCTTAATCAGATTATTCAGATTTTCTATTTGTGTTTCCTTAATTTTCAGTTCATTTTGAAGCTCAATAAGAAGGGCTGACATATTTTTTTGCTCTTCGTCAATAAGAGGCTGCTCTATCTCAAGAAACTGGTCAATAGAAACACCGAGAACAGCACAAATATAGCCTGTAGTGTAAATCGTTGTAGCCTTTGAACGATCAGAGAAAAAATTATTTACTGTGTTTACTGAAAATTCACCACAGTCAAACATCTCTGATATTTTATCAGCAATATCTTGGTTTGAATATCCCAGTTGGCTTCTGGCTTCTTTACACTTTTCTTTAATACTAACCAATAAATCAAATTTGTCTGCATGCTCGGCTGACATCATAATAACATCCCCCAAAAGCGGTAATTACAGTAAATACTTGTATATTGGATTCCTGCTTTCATTATATATTACTAAAAATAAAAGTCAATCTACAGGAGGTAATAAATATGAAAATGACATTCAAAACCTGTGAAATCTGCGGTAATACCGTTGCAGTTGTAAGCGACAGCGGTATGCCCATATCCTGCTGCGGTCAGCACATGACAGAGATTATGCCCAACACGGTTGATGCCGCAACAGAAAAGCATATTCCTGTTATAACAAGAAAAGATAACTATGTTATGGTTTCTGTTGGAGAAATGGCTCACCCAATGATTGAAAGCCATTTTATTGAGTGGATTGCAATTGAAACCACTAAGGGAAATCAGCGAAAGGAATTAAAACCCGGTGATTCCCCTATCGCCTGCTTTGCCCTGTGCAATAATGAAGAAATCATACACGCCTATGCCTATTGCAATATACACGGACTGTGGATGAAATAGTAAAGCCCTAATGCCTGGAGTAACACTTCAGGCATTTTCTTTATTATTCTCTGAAAAGATTTAAAACTGTTTGCTTATAATTCTTTTATTTTGAAATAATTCTAAAAAGTATTTTACATATTTCTTTACGAGTTTTATAACATAAAAGTATATAAAGATATATTATTTCATATTTAATACACAGGAGGTTATTATGGATAATAAAGCATTTTACAAGCTCAGCTATGGAGTTTTTGTACTTACTACAAAAGCTGGTAATAAAGAAAACGGTTGCGTTACAAACACCTGCATTCAAGTTGCTTCTAACCCTACAAGGGTTGCAATCAGCTGCCTTAATACAAACTATACCTGCGACCTTATTAAAGAGAGTGGTGTATTTGCTTTAAGCAGCTTGATAGCACCACTGCTTTTGAAAACATCAGCTATTTCGGATTTCAGAGCGGAAGAGATGTTGATAAAATCGGGGCCCTTGATATGCCAAGGGATATAAATGGATGCGCATACCTCAGCTGGCAGACTAACGCAGTATTAAGCTGCAAGGTTGTAGATAGCATTGACCTTGGCAGCCACACTATGTTTATTGCAGAGGTAGTAGATGCAAAGGTAACAAGTGATAATCCTCCCCTCACCTATGCGGATTATCAAAGTAACGTAAAGCCAAAGCCTGCCACAGCAAGGAGCGATAAAAAAATTATTGGCTGGAAATGTAAAATCTGCGGTTATGTATATGAGGGAGCAAATATGCCTGATGACTTTGCCTGCCCATTATGTGGACATCCCAAAGAAGATTTTGAGCCAATATATGAGGATTGATTATAACTATGACACGCAGAGAATTAGAAGTAACAAATATTGAAGAAATAATTCGGATACTTAACGAATGCAAGGTGCTTCATCTTGGTCTTGTGGACGATGGTATGCCCTACATTGTGCCCATGAATTACGGCTATATTATGAATGATGGCAAGCTTACCCTTTATCTGCATTCCGCACTCAAAGGCTATAAAATTGATGTTATGAATAAAAACAATGTCTGTTGCTTTGAGATGGAGTGCAAGGTAGCCCCATTTGAAGGTGAAGTAGCTTGCAAATATGGTATGACCTATTATTCACTTATGGGCAGAGGCAAAACTTCATTTGTAGACGATGTGGAAGAAAAAAATGGCTATGTCCTTGCTAATGAAAACTCAGACAGGAAAAAACTTTGACTTTAACGATAAGCTTGTTGGTATTGTATCTGTTATAAGAATAGATGTGGACGAATACACTGCAAAGCACAGGCCGTTACCTAAAGAAAAAAGAACTGAAAACTGAATGCCAAAAAGCCCTGAAGCGGATGCTTCAAGGCTTTTGTTATACGATTATTTATTTGAATACTTATTGGTATCTATTCTGAAGAGTTTTATAAGCTTTGAT
>JAKSRB010000094.1 GCA_024403825.1 Ruminococcus sp.
ATGATTTTTGTTCGCTTGCTGATATTCAAAGTTTATCGAATCAAGGCAGGGATTTGATAAAGGTTTTATATGCTTTTGAAAATTTCACAAGTACATTATCTGTTGAAGAAAGTAACAATGTTGCTTCCGATATAAATTTTGAAAGCATAAAAAGTGCAACAGGTTATGATATAACATTTACAATTACAAATAATAATGGTTGTATTGATTTCAATGCACTTTATAATGCAATGAAATATGATGATTATGAGATTACACTATTACTTAATAGAATTATTAAAATATGTGAGGAAATCTGTATAAATCCTTATATCAAAATTTCTGAGCTTAAATTTATTACTGATAGTGAAAAAAGTAAAATCATTTCCGAATTTAACAATACTGCTACTGATTATCCTAAAAATAAAACTGTTGTTGAAATTTTTGAAGAACAAGTAGAAAAAAATCCTGATAGAACAGCTGTAATTTTTGAGGAAAAACATCTTACATATAAAGAGCTTAATGAAAAGGCAAATGCTCTTGCATATAAGCTGATAAATACTGGTGTAAAACCAGATGATTTTGTAGCTGTAATTTCTGAGCGATGCATAGAAACTATAGTTAGCATCTGTGCAATCCTTAAAGCAGGTGGAGCATATGTACCGATAGACCCAACATACCCTGAGAACAGAATAAGGTTTATTCTTGAAGATTGTTGTCCGAAAGCAGTTATAAATTGTGTTGAAGATAATTTAAGTGTTGACACAAGTATTCCAATAGTTAAATATACAAACTGCACTGATTTTGAAAGTGAAATAAATAATCCTGAAAATAATTGTACCTCAGAAAATTTAGTATATTGTATTTATACATCAGGTACAACAGGCAATCCAAAGGGAAGCCTGATTGAAAATCGTAGTGTAATTCGATTGGTTAAAAATAATAATTATGTTGAGCTTAATGATAATACTGTAATTTTGCAAACAGGTTCTATTTCATTTGATGCATCAACTTTTGAAATCTGGGGCTCATTGCTCAATGGCGGAGTTTTAGTATTGGCAAGACAAGAAGCTATTACAGATAGAACCCAGATAATAAGTATTATTGAAAAGCAGAAAATAAATACATTATGGTTAACCTCGACATTGTTTAATCAGATGATAAGTGAAGATAAAACTATGTTTAATTCACTTAAGTATCTTATGATTGGTGGAGAAAAGCTTTCAGATGACCATGTGAGAATGTTTAAAAACTCTAATAAGAATACAACATTAATAAATGGATATGGTCCTACTGAGAATACAACATTTACAACAACTTACAAAATACCTGATGATTTTGAAGAAATTCCAATAGGAAAACCAATTTCAAATACAGAAGTGTATATTTTACAAGGTATGCAGATGTGCGGAATTGGGGTGCCGGGAGAATTATGTATATCAGGTGCAGGCTTAGCAAGAGGATATCTGAACAGACCGGAGCTTACGGCGGAAAAATTCATAGATAATCCATTTGGAGAGGGAAAGCTTTATCGAAGTGGCGACCTTGCAAGGTGGATACCTGACGGAAATATAGAGTATCTGGGACGAGTAGATGAGCAGGTAAAAATCAGAGGCTTCCGTATTGAACTTGGAGAAATAGAAAGCAAAATCCGAGAGATAAAGGGAGTAAAGGATAGTGCAGTAATAGCTAAAATTGATAAAGGCGGAGATAAAGCAATATTTGCATACTATACAAGTGAAGAAAAAGTAAACTCAGCTGATATTCGACAGAAGCTTAGCAAAAGTTTGCCAGAATATATGATACCGTCATATATTATGCAGATTGAAAGGATTCCTTTAACAACAAATGGAAAGCTTAATAAGAGAGCATTGCCAGATATAGAAGCTAAAACCACAAAGGAATATGTAGCACCGAGAACAGAAAAAGAAAAAGTAATCTGCGAAATATTCGGAGAAATTCTCGGAGTAGAGAAAGTCGGAATAAATGACGGCTTCTTTGAGCTTGGTGGACATTCGCTCAGAGCCACAAGACTTGTGAACAGTATTGAAGCGAAACTTGGAGTGAAAATTGCACTCAAAGATGTATTTACAAATACAACACCGGAACAGCTTGCAAAACTTGCAGAAAACTCAACAGGTGATGAATATACTCCTATTCCAAAGGCAGAAGAAAAAGAATATTATCCAATGTCATCGGCACAGAAGAGAACATACTTAATTCAGCAAATGGAGCCAGATGCAGTAACCTACAATATGCCACAGAGTATGAAGCTTGAGGGCGAAGTATATCCTGACAAGCTAAAATCTGCATTACAGGAAATGACAGACAGGCACGAAATCCTGAGAACAGAATTTTTAACAGTTGAGGGAGAATGTGTTCAGAAAATACTTCCAAGTGTTATTTCTGACTTTGAATATGTTTCTGCAAGCCTACAGAGTGACGAGGAAATTTATAATGAATTTGTAAGACCATTTGACTTGAACAAAGCACAGAATGTACGAGTAAAGCTTGTAAACAAGGGAGAATATCATCTGTTACTTATAGATATGCATCATATAATTAGTGACGGAATGAGTATGAATACATTCACTGAAGAGCTTATCGCATTGTATAATGGCACAAAGCTTGAACCACTCACACATCAATTTAAGGACTATAGTGAGTGGATGCGAACCAGAGATTTGGACAAGCAGAGAGAGTATTGGGTAAATGAATTTAGTGATGAAATACCGGTACTTGAAATGCCAGTAGATTATGCAAGACCAAAGATTCAGACATATAACGGAGCTTCAATATCTCGTAATTTAGGCAAGGATATATCAGATGCAATTAATAGGTTATCACAAAAAACAGGTGCTACAGCTTATATGATAATTCTGGCATCATTAATGGTTATGCTTAGTAAGTATAGCAGACAGGAAGATATAGTAATCGGAAGTCCGATAAGCGGAAGAACCCATAAAGATACTGAAAAAATACTTGGAATGTTTGTAAATACCCTTGCAATGAGGGGCAGACCTGAGGGCGATAAAACATTTTTAGCTTTTCTTAAAGAGGTAAAAGAAAGCTGTTTAAGATCATATGAAAATCAGGAATATCCATTTGAAGAACTTGTTGAGAATGTAAATGTTAATAGAGATTTATCCAGAAATCCTTTGTTTGATGTACTTTTTGTTTTGCAGAATAATGAACAGGCAAAAGCTGAATTATCAGATGTTAATGTAGATAATTCCCAGATATCAGACAGTATTGCAAAATTTGAATTGGAATTTAATGCATATGAATATGATGGTGTGTTCTCAGTTTTATTTATATACTGTACAGATTTATATAAGAAAGAAACTGCCAATAAAATTTTAAACAGTTTTGTTCAACTATTGAAAAACCTTACCACATCTCCAGAATTAAAAATTAATGAGTTTGAAATGATTTCAGATGAGGAGAAAGTATTAATTTGCGAAAAATTTAATGATACTGCAAAAGAATATTTAAGAAATAAACCTATATCTAAACTTTTTGAAGAAAATGTTGAAAAAAATCCTAATAATATTGCTGTAGTTTGTGGAGATAAAAAGCTTACATTTAAACAGCTTAATGATAGGGCAAATGCACTCGCTGATAAATTAATCAAACTCGGAGTAAGGTCGGATGATTTTGTTGCAATAATTGCTGATAGAAGCGTTGAAATGATGATTGCAATAATTGGTATCTTAAAATCTGGCGGAGCATATGTACCGATAGACCCGAGGTATCCTCAGGATAGAGTGGAGTATATTCTAAATGATTGCAATCCAAAGGCTGTTGTTGTGTATTTGGACAATAATGACCAGAAAATTGGTTCTAATGTTCCAGTTATAAATTTGGCTGATAAGGAAATATTTAATGGTGAGTTTGCAAATCCTGTAAATGTTAGTAGCCCAGAAGATGCGGTTTATTGTATCTACACTTCTGGAACAACAGGACAACCTAAAGGTGTTGTTATAAGGCAGTTAAGTCTAATTAATCTTTGCTTGAATTTTATGACTCAGAAATATGATTCTGATGTTTTGAACACAGCATTGGTTGCTTCTTATGCATTTGATGCATCAGTAAAAATTATTTTTTCATCTTTGTTAAATGGTAGGGAGCTTCATATTATATCTGATGAGATTAAAACTGACATTGATAAATTGTCATACTATCTCAAGATGAATCGAATTGATTTAATGGATTGTACACCAACTCATCTTAAAATGTTTATTTCTGGTGGTCGAAAATCTGATTATACTGTAAAATATGTATTTAGCGGTGGTGAAGAGCTTTCAAATGAGGTTGCTGAAAATATTTATTTATTGAAGTATTTCGGTAATATCATTAATGTATATGGTCCAACTGAATGTACTGTCGATTCAACAAGCTTTGAAATAGCACATTCACCAGAAAAAGTATATATTGGAAAGCCTATTAACAATGTTCAGATATATATTTTAAATTCATTGACTTTGTGTGGAATAGGAGTACCAGGTGAATTGTGTATAGCTGGAGACGGAGTAGCACGAGGATATCTGAACAGACCAGAGCTTACAGCAGAAAAGT
>JAKSRB010000095.1 GCA_024403825.1 Ruminococcus sp.
TACACCTATAACAATAAACAAATCCTTATAGGAGGCATCCTCAGTAATTGTATCAATCGCCTTTTGCATAACTAACGAAATCCCAATACTAAAAAATGCTGTTAATACAATTAGGATATAAATAGTTAAATTTATATATCTGTTTTTTAAAAAAAAGTTTTTCAAAACAACATTTTTAATGTACTTAACCTTATAATTGTCATCAGTAACATTTTTCATATTTCCACCCCTTTATAATCGCATTTGATAAATCTTTTTACCAACAGGCAATAACTAATTATTGCCTGTTGGTTTTGCTTTTTAATTGATAAATTCAGGGTTATTCATCTTTAAGATATTCAATTTTATCTATTGAAAAATATTCTGACAGCTTCTCTAAGCTTGTTTCCTTACCGATTACAGGAATTTCAAATTGTATTCCGTTTGTAAATAATGAAACTCTGAAAGCATAGTCCATAAAAAGATCTACATTTTCTAATACTGATATTTTTTCCTGCTTAATTGTATCAATACCCATAATAAGATAATTCAATGGTATGCTTCCATAACCTTCTTTATCTCCAATCAATGTACTGTACAATGCATTTTCATCAAATCCAGTCATTTTCTCAATTTTGCCTGTCTTAATATCGTAGATAATTGGTTCTGAATCCAAGAAGAAGCCCATAGTATTTCTATTAAACTCATTTCTGTGATTTATTAGATTTGATACTGCCAGCTTATCACCATTCTGGCTAAGATATGTCATATCAATAGCCTCATTCAGAACAGACAATATTTTTTCAATCGGTCTTTCATAATATGATTTCATTTCATCGGAATCGTATTTTTTTGTTACAACATATATATTTATTTTTCTGTTGTTTTCTGCAAGTTCTCTTTGAGATTTCGACAACTGTATGAAATCTGAATAGAATTTTGAAGCTGAATAATCTTTGATAAACTCATCATTTTCATACTGGAGCATTTCAGTAGCATAGTCATAGAAATGATAATCATTTTTCGTACCGGATTCACCATTTAGAATATCAAATATCCTGCGTCTAAATAATTCCAGAGAATAATTTTCAGAAATACCATGATGCATTACACAGCATACACTTATGTTATCATCATCAATAATCTGTACAACAATAAATGATAAAAGTGCTCTATCAGGCATTGCACGCATTCTCTTTTCAAGCTCTCTACTGAAATAACCTCGTCCTATTGCACCATAATGCACAGGTATATGCCAATCTCTCTTTTCGTATTGGAGCATTTCTTTGCTTGATGACGAATAGCAATTAAGGAATATACTTTGTTCGTCAACAAGCTGCTTTAATGCATTTACAACCTGCTCAACATTATGATTTTCAATATTAACTGTCACAGTACATATATTGCCTGTTTGATCAATAAATGACTGACCATAATTGAACATTTTATACCTGTGCACAAGTGAGGAATTATCAAAATTCTTGTCATATTCATTATACAGTTGCTCAACGATTTCAGCAAGTTCTACCTTATCTGTAGAATCATCAAGAATTATATTTGTATTGATTTCCTGCTTATTTGTAATGATTTCAGCAAATTTTGCTGGTGTTCTGCTAAAATAAATATCCTGATAATCACACTCTACACCAGTCTGCTTAATGTTCATAAGCAACTTCAAAGCCTTTATAGAATTTCCTCCTAAAGCAAAGAAATCATCATATATGCTGACATTTTCCTGATTAAATATTTTACCATATGCTTCACAGATTATTTTTTCTAACTCATTTCTCGGTGCAACATATTCATTTTCTATGATAAGTTTTATTTCAGGTAATGCACGCTTATCTAACTTACCGTTTTTAGTAAGTGGTATTGATTCTATTTGCATAATGTATGACGGTATCATATATTCAGGCAAAGATTCTGCAAGCTTATTTCTGATTTGTTGCAATGATACTTCGATATTGCTTGTATAGTAAGCATAGATTGCCTTATCCCCACTACTATCGGCACGCACAATTACTGCACTATCCTTTACATTTTCAATATCTCTGAGTTTATTCTCAATTTCTCCAAGCTCAATTCGGAAGCCTCTGATTTTTACCTGCTCATCAATTCGTCCTAAATACTCAATTTCACCATTTGGCAGCCATCTCGCAAGGTCACCGGTTTTATAAAGCCTTCCTTCTCCAAATGGATTATTAACAAATTTTTCTGCTGTCAGTTCAGGTAAATTACAGTATCCTCTTGCAAGTGGGGCACCTATTACGCAAAGCTCTCCGGGAACGCCTAAACCACACAATGAGTTTTGAGCATCCAGAATCAAAATACCAGTATTAAAAATAGGTTTACCGATATTTATGCTATTATTTGCCATTTCACCAACCTTACAGCTGTTATAAGTTACAACATGAGTTTCAGTAGGTCCATAATGATTATATAATATAACATCCTTTGCAAGTACATTATCCAAGAAATTATTATTTATGTAAAATGCTTCACCAGCAAGAATTACATATTTTAAACTACTTAGAATTAAATTTATTGTATCAGTATCCATTGATAATGAATCAAAGTAAGAAGGTGTTACAAACAATGTATTAACCTGATACTTACTACACAATTCTGCAAAATCAGTAAAGTTTAGTTTTATATCATTTGTTATTATATAACCTGTTCCACCATTTAACAGAGTTGAGAATATTTCCTGAGATGCAACATCAAAGCATATTGTGGTTGCAAGAACAGTTTTACTGAAGCAATCCAAAGACATTGTCTGTCTTTGAGTATTAATCAAGTTAACTATTGTTCTTTGTTCAAGCATTACACCCTTAGGATTTCCTGTTGTACCAGATGTATAAATACAATACAACAAATCATTTTCTGAAGATAATAAATTCAAATTACTATTATCATACTCATAAACTGACTTATTTGTAAGATCAATAACAGGTATATCTGTATTCAGTTCAATATCTTCATTTATGCAATACTTTAAAATAGCTTTTGGTTTACTGTCATTAAGTATATAATCAATTCTCTGAATAGGATATGTAGGGTCAATTGGTACATATGCACCGCCTGCCTTTACTATTCCCAGAATACTACAAATCATTTCAATGCTTCTATCGGCAAGCACCGCTACAAAATCATTTGAACCTACACTAAGTTCTTTCAAACAATGTGCTATTGAATTTGATAGCTTATTTAATTCTGCATAAGTTATTTCATCTGTACCATAAACCAATGCTGTCTTATTATGATTAATTTCAGCCTGTGCCTCAAACTCTTCTTTTATAGACTTTGTATCAGATACAACCTCAGTATCATTGAAATTTGAAAGTATTTCTTCTTTTTCTGAACTCAGTAGCATAGGGATTTCAATGATTGAATGATTATAATAGTTTGAAATATTTTTAATTATCTCAACAAAATGCTTAAGTAACAAATCAGCAGTTTCGGATGTATATAAATCAGTACAATATTCCAAAAGTACCATATATGTTTTTCCGTTTCCACCAATATTAAATGTCATATCAAACTTGGAAATAGTAAAATCAGAATCCTTACCAGTTATCATAACATTATTTGCTTCTGATTGAACTTCTTCCGTATTTTGTAAAACAAGCAATACATCAAACAACGGATTTCTTGATATATCTCTGTTTACTTCTACATTTTCTACAAGTTCTTCAAATGGGTATTCCTGATTTTCATAGGCTTTCAGACAGCTTGCCTTTACTTCTTCAAGGAAATTTAAGTATTTTTTATTACCCTCAGGTCTGCCTCTCATTGCAAGCGTATTTACAAACATTCCGAGCATTTTTTCGGTATCCTTATGCGTTCTTCCGCTTATCGGACTTCCGATTACTATATCTTCCTGCCTACTGTACTTACTTAGCATTATCATCAATGCTGACAGGAATATCATATATGATGTTGCTCCTGTCTTTTCTGAAAGCTTCCTTATTTCTGCTGAGGTTTTCTTATCGATGATTTTTCCTACAGAGGCTCCCTTATTGCTTTGCACCTGCGGTCTTGCATAGTCAAGTGGCATATCAAGTACCGGTATTTCATCACTAAATTCATTTATCCAGTACTCTTTCTGCTTACTCAAATCTCTGCTTCGCATCCACTCGCTATAATCCTTAAACTGATGTGTGAGTGGCTCAAGCTTTTTGCCATTGTACAATGCGATAAGCTCTTCGGTGAATGTGGTCATACTCATTCCATCACTTACAATATGGTGCATATCTATAAGCAACAGATGATATTCTCCCTTGTTTACAAGCTTTACTCGTACATTCTGAGCCTTGCTTAAATCAAATGGTCTTACAAATTCGTTGTATATCTCTTCATCGCTCTGAGTGCTTTCTGAATTATATTCAAAGTCAGCAATAACACTTGGAAGTATTTTCTGAACACATTCTCCGTCAACTGTTAAAAATTCTGTTCTCAGGATTTCGTGTCTGTCGGTCATTTCCTGTAATGCAGATTTTAGCTTGTCAGGATATACTTCGCCCTCAAGCT
>JAKSRB010000096.1 GCA_024403825.1 Ruminococcus sp.
TTTGCAGTTTTTTTGCAAATTTTAATTTTTTGTGGTAATTCATTATACAACATTTTCCAACAAAAACCAATACAAAACAACAAATTTATAAATAAAAACCAATTTAAAATATGACAAAAATCAAATATAATTAATTATGTTCCAAAAAATTGCGATACATTTGTGGGTTTATATTGATATTTGTTATCATATTTATCAGGTGGGATTAATTGTATGAATTTTTTAACATATGAATTTCTTGAAAAATATAATAATAATACTTCTGCTAAAATTATCTCTGATAATAAATTTAACAGCAAAAAATCTGTACAAACTAAACTTTATCTCTCATACTCAGGGGCTGAAAATAAAGTATTAGTAAATAATGTACGCCAGTTTTTTTCAGAACAGCTTCCGTCAAATAATATAGAATGGCTTGATATGAGCAGACCCTTCGATACAAACAGTACTACTGCTATAATTATAAGACAAATAATAAAATCAAGCGATAAATTCATTATTATTGCAACTCCACATACCCCTGAGTCGATGTGGCGGTCATGGGAAATCGGTATAGCCGACCAGGTATTAGGTACAGATAATATTATAATATTGCCCATTGTACATAATGACGAAAATTGCAGTCATAAAACATATATGCAATTATATTCCCATATTGCTTTTTACAACAACAAATGGATAATTAAAAATCCTGACAGTAACTCTCCACACAAAACAATAAAAAAATGGTTTGAATAACAAAATTAAATATATTATAATAAATGGTCATTTTTTTGAAAATATTGTACTTTATTATGGCAACTTACTAAACTGATAGCTTGTGATTAGTATATTTGCTTAAAAAGACATTTTTTTTACAAAATTGGGTGGTTAAATTTGCTAAAAATAAAAAATATAGCAAAAAATTTAAAAATATTATTTATTTTTCGCAATAAATGTGTTATAATTAACGCGTAACAGGTTAGAAAAATTACTGTTACAAATCAAAAGTCTTTGACTTTTGACTTCTAAACCACAAGCCCTTGTACAGGCACTCGCAAATCGTGCCTGTATATGGGGAGAATATTATGTTTTTTCGTTAGTTGTATTAAATATTATAAAACGAAAAACTTTTTATACTCTGTGTCAAATGAAATTGATGCAGAGTTTTTTAATTTTTTTCTAAAAAATTAAGTCTAAATTGCAAAATTTGTCATCTTATATATTAAAGTGTATTATTATTTACTTTTATTTTGTTATATAGTATAATAATATAAGTACAATTTTATGAGGTACAAAAATATGGATACTTTTCAAAATCTTATAAAGGAAGCAAAGAACGGCAATAAAAGTGCTTGGAATGAAATAGATACTATATATCGTCCTAAGCTTTATTCATATTGCTACAAGTGGTTCAAAAATACTGAGGATGCTCAGGATGCAACACAGGAAATATTAATAAAATGTTACAAAAAGCTTAACCTCTTAAATGATGACTCAAAGTTTGAGAACTGGCTTTTTATGATAGCCAGAAATGAATGTAATGAAATAATCAGGAAACGCAAAAAATCAGTGGATACAGTTGAAAATGACGAGGAAACAGATGCACTTGCAAATATTTCTGACGATTGTATAGACAGTAATCCCGAACAGATTTATGAAAGTAAGGAACAACTGAATTTTCTTGTAAGTCTTTTAAATACTCTCCCTAAAGAACAAAAATTCTGTTTTATTCAAAGAGTATTATACGATATGCCGTTTCAGCGTATAGCAATGATGGCTGGGGTATCTGAATCTACAATAAAATCAAGATATTCCTATGCGAAAAAATCTCTTAGAAAAAGTCTGCGTAGTGTAAATTCAAGCTGGTTGTATATTATATTTCCTGCATTTCCGTTCCGAAAATTTATTGGCAAAAAGGGAATATTTGCGATTAGCGGAAATATATCAGGCTTTTCATCTGTTGCCTTACCAACAACCGCTGTTGTAATGACTATGTCAATGATTGCAGGAGCAGGAATAACCTCAACAATTAACGACAAAAATTACACCCCTGAAAACAATTCAATAATAATTGAACAACAGCCAGCGGAAGATGATTATTCAATTTATAATCCGACAATTAGTAATAATATTAATTCCACATCAGCACAAAGCAATACAACAGCCAATTCTAAAATCATATCCCCCACCAATGCCAATGGAACCATTGCAATAGGAGCAATAAACTCAACTGACTCCGCATCTTCTGCTGTAGGTTTTGATAATAATAATGATAACGAGGTAGTAAATAATAACTCAGGTATTGTTATATCTCCAACAGGTGGTGCATCTGCTAACATTGTTTTAGGAAATGGTATTGATAATACTAAATCAATAATTGCAACGCTTGATGAAAATAATTGTATTCCTGATGAAGCTTATGCCAACAGAAATGATATTGAGCAGGTTATAATTCCAGCGACAACTAAAGAAATTGGAGCAAGAGCATTTTATTCTGCAGCCAATTTAAAATCGGTTATTTTTGAGGGCAATATCTGCGAAGAAATTGGCAATAATGCCTTTGCTTACTGTTCATCTCTGCTTTCGATTGATTTATCGTCAGTCAGAGCTATAGACAACAATGCATTTTCTATGTGTTCAAATCTCCAGCAGGTTAAAGTATCAAATAATCTTGAAACGGTTAATACCTATGCATTTTATAATGACACAAATCTTGATAATATAAATGCTTCAGATAATATTAAATCTGTAGGACAATATGCATTTAGCGGAACTGCGTTTGAGAAAAACAATAGCAACTATCTAACTTCTGGGCTTTACTGGGGAAATGCTTTTATTCGTCCATATGAAAATGCTACTGAGGTTAAAATATATTCTGGAACAACCGTAATTGCAGACGGAGCTTTTATGTCAAATTCAAATATTCAAAAGGTTGAAATTCCGTCAAGCGTCAAAGTATTGCCTGCAAATACATTTACAAAAAGCTCAATTTCTGAGATTATACTCAACGAAGGACTGGAAAGAATTGAAGCACAAAATTTCGGATATACCGAAAATCTGAAAAAAATCACTATCCCAAAATCTGTCACCTATATATCTGAAAACTGTTTGCTTGGTTTAGTCGATGAAACCGAAAAACCACAATTAACATTTTCAATTAGAGGATACAGTAACTCCGCTGCACAAGCATATGCAAAATCTAAAGGTTTATTATTCAGAATAATCGGATATTAAAATTTTATTCTGATACTTTTTAGCACAAAAATAAATCAGCTCATTCCTTATTGCTGAGATTGGAATGGGCTGATTTTTATTATTTATGTAGGCATTTATGCCTGGAGGATAAATAAATTATTATGCAAGACCTACTATTATCTTTTGCATTTCTGTAACATCTTTTATATCAACTACTAAATCATCATTTACATCACATACAAAATCATTTCCGATGTCATCAAGTCCAACAAGATACTTTTGTAAAAGAGTTGCATCATTAATATTAAGTGCATTATCTCCATTTACATCACCAAGAATCCTATTATTAATATATGCTACCTCATCCAGATTAAATTTAAGGTTTACAATTTCATTATCGCTGAATGGAATATGTTTGTATGCATCGACAATTCTATATAATTCACCATCAACCATAACCATTGGTTCTCTACACTCAGGATAAGTAAAGCTGTAATCATCAAATTCTTCTGTTAAGAATATATTGGATTGCTTTTTGCCACTGAACCTATGTACGAATAAATAAGTTCGATGAGAATCACCTATGTCCCATATAAATTTTATATCAATACTGCTTTCATCAGCACCTGTATAGAATTTTTCAATAAGGGACTGTTTGATTTCTTTTGAAAGTCTGGCATACGATACATCAGACATATTATCCTCATTCTGATATTCACCAGCAAAAACCTGATTATTCTTTTCTGCATCTTCTCTTAAACTACAAAAGCCATATTTACCATCATCATAGAGGTAATACCAATCGCCAACACATTTCAACTTATCAGTTGACTTCTCAGAGTTAAGCACATAAATCATATCTGTGGTATAGCCAAGTATATAAATTGTATTATCAGATTCATAATCAGTTATTCTTATTCTGATAGTTTCGCAACGGTCATCCTTAAATCCGCCATTTGTAAAAACAACCGTTTCAGCTTCTTCAGGAAATTCAACACCATAAATATTTTCATAGTCAGTATCCTGCATTGTAAGATTATAATAATTTTCATCATCCGTCCAAACTGCTATTGGATTTTGTTTTCCGCTACATTTCCAATCTGACGGCAGATAAAAATAATTTGTATATTCTGATGTAATTTTATCAAATACATTCTGAAGATTGTTACTTAATCTTAGCATAGAAAGCTTGTACTCATAATCATTAAATTCACCTGATATAAACTTATTGTTGATTAATGTTTCACCGTAATCTTTAACCAAATTTCTGTCAATATCAAGACCGTAAACAAGATTTTTAACAA
>JAKSRB010000097.1 GCA_024403825.1 Ruminococcus sp.
GTCTAAGGTTCGGATTTATTTTTCTTTGATTACTATAACATCAACATCAAGCTCAGTTTTTACAAAATAATATCTGAGCGTTCCTTGCTTTCTTCAAAATGATTAATAAGCTTAGCAAACGGAAGCCTTATTACCAATCCTATTAACAGCATAATCGGAATATATACAACAAGACAAAGTATGTATTTCCAGAAGTCAGCACCATAAAATCCACTTACGCATTCTCTTATTGCGTTAATTGCATATGTAAACGGTAAATACGGATAAAGATTTTGGAAAAATTCAGGTACGCACTCAATCGGATAAAGTCCTCCTGTTGCTCCTATCTGCAAAATCATTGTTATTACTATAATTGCCTTACCAATGTCACCAAATGAAAACTGGAAGGTGTATATTATTATGGTAAATACTATGCCGATAAATACACAGGCAAACAAAAACAAGAATACATTATAACATTGTATATCCATTATCAACAAGTCGCCTACTCCGATAATCAGGCTCTGTACTACAGCAAATGCAAGATAGGTCATCAATCGTCCCAAAAACATATGATATGGCTTAGGATTTCCAAGCTTTTTCATTTCTTTTTCAGAAAATTTTGTTTTAATACAAACAATCAATACAAGTCCTGCTACCCAAATTGACAGCGTTGTATAGTATGCAAATCATTTTTTGCTTTTTCCTCTGCCACTCTTTTAGGCAAGCCGTCATCAATATACTGACTTGTTATTGTGCATAGCTTATCTTCAAATATTTTCTTACTGCCAATGATTACGGAATCACTGCAATCCTCGCAGGAAAATAATTCATCTATGTATTTTTTTGCTGTTTTCACCAAATCATCCTCTCGAGCTTCCTGACCGTTGCAAATTAATGAAAGTACTGAATAAATCAAGTACATATATTGTGTTTTAGATTTTTCTTAATAATTGCAAAGTAATAATTTTTGCAATATGACTAAAACACAAATTTAATGTATCTTGTTTTATTCAGTACTTTCGTATATAGGTATATTCTAACATAATTTGCAGGTAAAAACAATACACAAAAAATGATAAAAATACAGGTTTAATGAGCTTGTAAAAATGTAGTTTTTAAAGCTACATTTTCACAGCCCATTTTTGTTATTTACTTATCACATAACTATTTTTCAGGTCAACGGTCTTATTTACAATTATGCATAGTTTATTCAGTGCTTTTTAAGGCTTCAACCATATTAATCTTTTTGTTTTTGTTTGCCACAATCCAGCTTACAAATAGTGACATTCCAACAGTCAATAATATTGTAATAATGTATGTCGAAAAATCAATCATTAGCATCATTTCGTACTCGCCGGCAAGAGTTTTAAGCAGATAATCCAATACAAAAACTCCACAAGGTATGCCTATTATCACGCCAAGAATTGATAAAAACAGGTTTTGTCCTATAAGCAACCTTCCGATTTTCTTATCTCTGAAACCGACAACCTTTAGCGTTGCCATTTCCCTATAGCGTTCTGTATAGCTCATTACTCCAAGATTGTAAAGTACAATTATTCCCAGAATAAGTGCACCTGCCACAAGAAAATAAATCATAGTATCCATAATTGATGTAAAGCTTTCAAAAGAGTCCATAATCATTTGCTTTGACTGAACGCTTTTAATTGCATTATCAGCTTCGATTTTATTCTTTTCATCATCAGTATATACAGAATCAATTTTATATGAAATTTCCTGAGATTTTGCATAAGCATCCGTAATAACAATATTTTCAGTTACACTTCTGAAAATGCCTGCAATTTTAATAGAATATGTTGTATCTGTTCCAAACGGACTAACTGAAATATAATCGCCCTCATTAATATTAAACTTATCGGCAATCCTCATACAAATATAAGCACCTTCGTCAGTCAGTTTAATGGCTTCAGCATTTTTATCTGAAAATCTGATTTTATCATTTTCAATATGATAAATGTCAAGTGAAACTGTACTTTCATCTAACTGTACGCTGACAGAACCACTAAAATCTCCGTTATACTTTTGAGCAATATCAGATATTTCTTTATCATCAGCCTCTTCAGAAAGGAATATTCGTGATGAATAGTTTAAGCCATTGTCATAGTACATAGCCAAAAAACCATTCATTGTATCTCTCATACCAAACGAAGCAAGTATAAGAATAGTACATCCTAAAATGCCTATCAGGCTCATTAAAGAACGGGATTTATGACGAGTCATATCACGCATATTCCATCGTGTTCCAAACGGAAGCTTATGAAAGATTTTTGTTTTTTCGATTAGCATTGGCTTTATTTTCTTTGGGGTGTATGGTCTGAGTGCATCAGCGGCACTACCGCCAAGCATCTTTCGTACAGAAATATATCCCACAAGAGTTAGTAATACAATAATACCTGCAATTATAACATAGCAAAACCAAGGTAACATAAGCTCCCAGCGTGGCATATCGAGATATGTACCCATCATACCGTCTGGGTTCATAATATACCAGGCAATTCCATATCCCATTACAACTCCGAATGCAGAGCCGATTATTGCAACCATCAATGCATAAAAGGTATAGTGGCGGATTATTCTGAAATCCCTGAATCCAAGAGCCTTCAAAGTGCCAATCTGTGTTTTTTCATTTGCAGTCAGCCTGTGCATAGTTGTTACCATAGTCAGCAATCCTATGAGGAGGAACAGGGACGGAAGTATTGTTCCCATTGCCTTTCCCTCAGATGCTTCTCCTTTTGCCTCTGAATAAGAAATGGTATTATCCTTGGTTAATATTACAGTGGTCTTTTTAAGAGTTCTATCGACTTTTTCAATAAATTCCTTTTTTGTAAGATTGGATATAACATTAATCTGTGGGTAATAATCAAAGCCAATTATATTTTCATACATAGCCGGAGATATAAATGCAAATCCATGTGTTGCAAAATCAGGCATAAGCTGAGTTTCGTCACGAACACATATCATCTGTTCTGCGGCTTTTATTAATCCTTTTACTTCACCGGAAATTGTATAATTCTTGTAATGAAGTGTCATTCTATCTCCGACACTAATACTATTATTATTTGCATATTGATCTGAAAGCCATATCGCATCTTTTTCAGAGGAATTATAGGCTTCGCCACCTGTCAATACAAATCCAGATACGGAAGCATCGGTTGTTACATTCAAATTTATGCTGTTGCCGTCTGTGTTATCAACATCAGTATTAACAGAAACAAATCTGGATGCCTTTTGTACTCCGTCTATCTTTTGGATTTTTGACAATGCATCATCTGAAAATCCTTCTTCTCCAACAAGACGATAGTCGGCAAATCCGCATTCATCAAAGAATGATGTCATATTGTGCTCAATACTTACCCATTCCATATTAAATCCTACAAACAATCCTATTCCAAGGGCAACCATTATTATCATAGAGATAAACTGTGCTTTATATCGCCCCATGGTTCTGAAAAGCTTTCTTGTCAGCATATTTGCCTCCTTTACCAGTCTATATCATCTACGGATGCCGGATTTGTTTGATTTTCACATGATACAATCTTTCCGTTTTTTACATTTATCACCGTATCAGCCATCTGTGCAATATTCTGATTATGTGTTACAATTATAATTGTTTTATCATAATCCCTTGCCATTTTAAGCAATAATTTCAGTACAATAACACCTGTTTCTGAATCAAGAGCACCTGTAGGCTCATCACAAAGCAAAATTTCAGGGTTCTTTGCAAGGGCACGAGCGATTGATACTCTTTGTTGTTCTCCACCGGATAATTCAGACGGAAAATTTTTTAGATGATCTGCAAGACCAACCTCCTCAAGCATCTTTGTTGCAGATAAAGAATTTGGTACTATTTCTTTTACTAATGAAACATTTTCGTGAACTGTAAGCGTTGGTATCAGATTATAAGACTGAAAAACAAATCCAACAACAGAGGCTCGGTAGTCTGCCATTTCTTTTCTGTTTAGGTTTGATATGTCCTTTCCGTTTACATATATACGCCCCTCATCAGGACTGTCAAGACCTCCAAGCATATTCAGCAAGGTACTTTTTCCTGCACCACTTGGACCAAGAATTACAACAAACCTTCCTTTTTCAAGTGTCAGATTTACTTCATCCAAAGCTTTCTGTATATGATTTCCACTTTTATACACACGAGATACATTTTCAAGTTTAACAATTTCCATTTAAAATCCCCTTTCTTTAACTATAAAAAAATAAATCAATAATTTGAAATAAAACAAACGGAGAAGATGACATTTATTTAGTTAGCTATAGCTAACTAAACTTTATAAAAATAGTCAGCAGTTACCTTTTGCTAACTATATATATTATAATTCTATTTTCCTTCATTGTCAAGAGCTGGTAACTAAATAATCTAATTATTTGTCTTTTTATCAATAAATCTTTAATAAACAACACGGAGAATGATTTTATTCATTCTCCGTTTTGTTTCCTATA
>JAKSRB010000098.1 GCA_024403825.1 Ruminococcus sp.
GTTGCACACTCGAATACTATGAAAATAGTGTTGTAATCCGTTTCAGAAATTTTGCTAATGGTACAGATTTAGAAAAATACAGAACAGTTATTGATTATTGAAAAGAGTAATATATGGAAAAAATAATACTTAAGCCTCATCTTGTAAGAGAGTGTGAATTTTATACTTTAGATAGTAAAGATGTTCCCCGTGAGCTGTTTGATTTTAAGCCTGAAAAACCTGATTTATCTGGCTTTAGATATCCTCTGCCATCTGCTAAAAGTGACTATTTATGTTATGTAATGCAGGGTAATGTTATTTGGCTTGGAGCAAAGACAGGACTTACAAGGTATAATCCTGATGCAGAATACAGGTTTGATAAAGTAATGTATTTTTCTGCAGACAGGGACCTTGAAGATAATTATGTTAAGGCACTTTATCCTCACGAAAATGGTGTATGGGTGCTTACTGAAAAGGCAGTTACCAAAATCAGTATGGTAGTTATGTCCTGTGAAGAAATTGATAATTTACATACTGAAGAAACCTTAAAATATGTAGTTAGGCAAGGTATGGTCAGTCAGCGTTATCTTGCAGAGCCACGTAATCTGGAATCGGCGTTACCTTATGCTGTTTCGGATAATGATGGTGGTTTTACAGCCAATTTCTGTATGGGTCAGATTTTCAAATATGCTGTTTGTAAAAAGGAAAAAGGAATAAATCATCCTGAAACAGTTACTGCCAAAAAGAACGCACAAAGGGCACTTGATGCCTGTATGCTGCTTATGTACATTCATGGCAGGGGCGATGGTTTTGTTGCCAGAACATATATATTTGATGGCGAGCCTGTGCCTGATGATGGCTTCTTTTTTAAGAGAAATGGTGATACGGCCATTTGTATTTACAATGAAACAGCTGATAATTCTGGCAAGGTAGGTGCTGAAAGCTATTGTGGTGCTCCTATACCTGAAAGGCTCAAATATTTGTACGAAGATAAAGGTAAAACTCTTGATGATATAATTTACAAAGCAGATACAAGCAGTGATGAAATAACATTACAAATGCTTAATTTACTTTTTGCTCATAAGTATCTTGCAGATGATGATTATGATCTGGATATGTTTATTATTGAATCTGCTAAAAACATAGTAAAACATATTATTGATAACGGTTTCATAATTAAAGATTATCATGGTGGACCAACAACATGGGCTAAATGGAATGAAGAATATTTTAATTCTGATGATGGATATGTAGACGCTGCACTTAATTCTGCGGAAATGTTGTTCCTTCTTAAAGCAGTTATGGAAATTTCTGGTGAAAAAGGGGAATGGCTTGATGCATACAATTATCTCATTAACGAAAAAGGGTATGCGGATTTAACAGAGAAGCATTTTGACAGGATGTATCAAATGTCACTTGCTGATAAGATTGATTTTCAATCTGATATTATGTATGGTGATCACTTTTTAGCTACTTGCTCCTTTTTTGGCTTATGTACTCTTGAAAAGGACGAAAAACTTCTTGCTAAATACAGAAAAGGATTTAAAGCATGGAGGTCTTCAATTGCCCCGGAGCATAATCCTGGCTATGACTTTTTATATCTTCTTGGATGTCCCGATGATTCTATCGATTGTGAAAGAGTAATGGAGTGGTTTTACCGCCATAATTCGTCACGTCTTGCCGCTTCGGTTTCAGTTAATGGCAGGCACGATGTTGCAAAAGTACCATTAAAAAATAACTACTGTCAAATTTCGTCCTTATTGCCACCAGATGAGCGTTTTATTTCAAAATATGACAGAAATACTGTTGAATATAAAAATGTTGATTGCGGTGGATATTTGTGTATTGAAAGTAGCTATGTATATTCATTTGCATATTGGATAGGAAGATATTTTGGATTTATCGGTTGAGGTGCATTATGAAAAATGAAATACATCTTATTGGAAATGCCCATCTTGACCCAACCTGGCTTTGGAGATGGACCGAAGGTTGTGGTGAAGTTTTACAAACCTTCAGAAGTGCTGTTGACAGATTAAATGAATACGATGATTTTATATTTACCTGTTCATCTGCATGTTATTATAAGTGGGTAGAAGAAATTGACCCTGCTTTATTTAACGAAATAAAAGTGCTTGTTAAATCAGGCAGATGGATTCCTGTAAACGGATGGTGGGTACAGCCCGATTGTAATATGCCCTCTGCAGAAAGCTTTGCAAGGCAGGCTTTGTACAGCCAGTTATATTATTATGAAAAATTTGGTATTATTTGTAATACTGGCTATAATGTTGATTCTTTTGGCCACAATGCTATGATGCCTCAGCTTCTTGTAAATAGTGGTATGCGCACCTATGTTATGATGCGACCGAACAATTCCGAAAATCCAGATATTCCTCAGGGATTGTTTTGGTGGGATTCTGCTGATGGCTCAAGAGTATTAACTTATAAAATACCTACCGGCTATGCAGAGAATGGAAAAAACGCAATAGACAAAGCAATTGATGTTACAAAAGAGCTTAGTGAAAATAATAATACTGGTATGATGCTCTTTTATGGAGTTGGCAATCACGGCGGTGGACCAACAAAAGGGGATATTGAGTATATAAAATCCCTTATAAATGATGGCGCAGATTATCTTAAGTTTTCATCTCCCGATGCGTATTTTGATGCAGTATGCAAAAATACTCTTGATATTCCTGCCTGGAATACTGAATTACAACACCATGCAAGCGGCTGCTACTCTGCTACATCAAAAATTAAACAGCTTAACAGGCAGGCAGAGTCTGCTCTCATAAATGCTGAAAAATGGAATACAATTGCCTCTTCAGGTTATAATACAGAATGTGCAGGAGTAAATTTTAAAAATGCCTGGCTTAATGTTTGTTATAATCAGTTTCATGATATTCTTTGCGGTTGCAGTATTAAAGAAGCTTATGACGATGCCCAATATCAGATGGGAGCAGCAATTGATATTGCTCAAAAGGAAGAAAATAAGGCACTTCTCAGAATTACAAGTAAGATTGACACCTGGAGAGAAGGCGTTTCTGATTCTGTCTTTCTTAATGAAAGACACCATTGTCGCAATCTTAAATACCCAAGACCAGTTGTTGTGTTTAACCCTTTAGCACATCCCGTTACAACTACGGTAAGAACCTATCATCCTTCATCAAAGGTTGAAGACAGCAACGGTAGAAATATACTCTTTAGTAACGTTCGTTCATCAAGGTCAAATGATACACACCTTGATACTGTTTTTAAGGCGGATTTACCTGCCTTTGGGTATGCTGTTTACTGGCTGTGGCATGTAGATTCAGAAGAAATTCCTGATAGCTTCAAAACAGATATAAATGCAGCTGACTACTATTTTGAGAATGATAAGCTGATAGCTGTATTCAATAAGAATAATGGCGCACTCAGTTCTTTAATTACAAAATGTGATGGCGTTGAACATATTGAAACAGACTCTCTTGTGCCCGTTGTTTATGATAACTCTGAACCTGATACCTGGGCTCATAATATTTTTAAGTTCAATGATAAAATTGATGACATGAAACTGGATTCAATAAAGCTCATTGAGTCTACAGGAGTCAGATCTGTTATCAGGGTTAAACATACTTATGGCAATTCTTACATTTCTCAGGATTATATTCTTGATAGTGGGTCTGAGCTAATCAGGAGTAAAGTCAGGATAAATTGGCAGGAGCCTCTTACTCTTGTAAAGCTTCCTGTTTTTATTCCCGGAAGTAATCCTGTTTCTACTTACGAAATTCCCGGTGGATTTATTGTAAGAAAATGTGATGGTGACGAAGAGCCTGCATTAACCTGGGCTGATGTTACTGCCGGAAATAACGGAGTAGCTATTATATCAGATGCAAAATACAGTTATAGCTGTTCTGATAACGCTTTAAATTTAACTGTCCTCAGAAATTCAATTTTTGCAGACCATTATTCTGACAGACCTGATTCAGACTTTCTTTACTGTGATGAGGGATTACAATATTTTGAATATGAAATATATCCTCATTCAGGAAAAGCGGAGGAAAGCGCTGTACAGCATTATGCAGATATTCTGAATAACAGGCCTGTTGCTGTACCTGTTGGTTATCATAAAGGCACAGAAAGTCAAGTGAAATCATTTATCAGTATAGATAAAGATAACATACAGCTTATGTGCTTTAAACGCTGTGAGAATAGTAAAACAGATTTTATAATCAGGTTAAGAGAAACCTCAGGTATAAACACAAACACCGCAATAGTTTGTGATTTGATAAATGCAGGTTTCTGGGCAGAATTTAAGCCTCAGGAGATTAAAACATTCAGAATTGACAAAGATGGTTATGTAACTGAAACAAATTTCCTTGAAGGTATAGTATAGTAAAAACCCTCTGCACAAAGCAGAGGGTTTAATATTTTCTATTAAATTTTCATTGCTACTTCGTATGCACGCCATACAACAGAGCGAAGGTTACC
>JAKSRB010000099.1 GCA_024403825.1 Ruminococcus sp.
CATAATTCCATAATATTTCTCCTACCAATGTAACGCATCTATTGTAAACCTACAAATACTGTCAAAAATACAAACAGTGAAATATTGACAATGGGATATATTTCTGCTATAATTTACCTACTATAAAGGTAGGTAGTAAATTCTGGCAGAAAAGAGGTTATATTTATGATTTATGCAGATAATGCGGCAACAACAAAAATGAATAAAACAGCAGTTGCTGCAATGATGCCATATATTGAAGAATTTTATGGAAATCCGTCAAGCTTGTACAGCTTTGGACAAAAGGCTAAGGAAGCACTTGAAAATGCAAGAGCTGTTGTGGCTGAGTGTATCGGTGCAGAGCCGAGGGAAATATACTTTACCTCAGGTGGAAGCGAAGCTGATAATCAAGCGATTATTTCAGCGGCAAGAATTGGAGAAAAGAAAGGTAAAAAGCATATTATATCAACAGCCTTTGAGCATCACGCTGTTCTTCATACACTTAATAAGCTTGAAAAAGAGGGCTTTGAAATCACACTTCTTGATGTTCACAGCAACGGAATTGTAACTGCACAGCAGGTGAAAGAGGCAATAAAGGACGACACATGCCTTGTTACCATAATGTACGCAAACAACGAAATCGGTACAATACAGCCTATTGCTGAGATTGGAGCTGTTTGCAAAAGCAAGGGAGTTTTATTCCACACAGATGCGGTACAGGCTGTCGGTCATATAGAAATCAATGTAAAGGAGCAGAATATTGATTTGCTGTCAATGTCTGCACATAAGTTTGGCGGAGCGAAGGGCGTTGGTGCATTGTACGCAAGAAAAGGTATTGCACTCAGCTCACTCATTAATGGTGGTGCTCAGGAACGCAACAAGAGAGCAGGTACAGAAAATATTCCTGCTATTGTCAGTATGTCAGTGGCATTAAGGGAAGCCTGTGATAACATTGATAACCATAGAAGCAAGCTTACTCCAATTCGCAACAAGCTGATTGACGGTTTGAGAACAATTCCTTATTCAGAGCTTAATGGTGACAGAGAGAACAGACTGCCAAGTAATGTAAACTTTTGCTTTGAGGGTATCGAGGGAGAGTCCTTACTTCTTCTGCTTGACGATAAGGGGATTTGTGCTTCCTCTGGCTCGGCTTGTACCTCAGGTTCACTTGACCCAAGCCATGTTCTGCTTGCAATCGGCAGACCACATGAGGTGGCACATGGCTCACTCCGTTTGTCTATTGGTGATGATATTACTGAGAATGAAGTTGAGTACATCATACAGGCAGTTACAGAGGTAGTAACATATCTTCGCAATATGTCGCCATTCTGGAGAGATATTCAGAACGGCAGATATGAGCATATTTTATCAGAATGAGAGGACCATATTATGGCATTGTATAGTGAAAAGGTTATGGACCATTTCCGTAATCCAAGAAATGTTGGAATTATTGAAAACGCAGACGGAGTAGGTGAAGTTGGAAACTCTGTTTGCGGAGATATAATGAAAATATATTTAAAAATTGAAAATGATATTATAGTTGATGTAAAATTTGAAACATTTGGTTGTGGCAGTGCAATAGCATCAAGCTCAATGGCAACAGAGATGATAAAGGGAAAGTCTGTTGCAGATGCACTAAAGCTTACTAATAAGGCTGTTGCTGAAGCATTGGACGGACTTCCTGCACATAAAATGCATTGCTCTGTGCTTGCAGAGGAGGCAATCAAAAAGGCATTGCAGGACTACTACGAAAAGAACAACATAGAATACGACCATTCATTATTCCCTGATTGCAGTGGCTGTTCACATTGCGGAGGATAAACAATGACAGTAAAAGAAATGCAGTCTGAAATAATCAGACTGAAAAAAGAAAAGAATATCTGCATACTTGCACACGCATATCAGAGCCACGAAATACTGGAGGTTGCTGATTATACAGGTGACTCATTCGGACTAAGCCTTAATGCCGCACAGGCAGAGGCGGACACCATACTTATGTGCGGAGTTCGCTTTATGGCAGAAACAGTAAAAATACTTTCACCACAAAAGCGAGTAATTCTGTCAAACAGCGAGGCTGGATGTCCTATGGCTGAGCAGATGGATGTTGAGCTTGTATCTCAGTTAAAGGAAGACTATCCTGACTATTCAACAGTATGTTATATCAATACAACCTCAGAGCTGAAAACAATCTGTGATGTATGTGTTACATCTTCATCTGCCGAAAAAATAATAGGAAATATGCAGTCCGATAAAATACTTTTTATACCTGACTGTAATCTTGGTGACTATATTTCAAAGCAGTTGCCAGACAAGACCTTTAAGCTTGTAAGCGGTGGATGTCCAACACATCTTCGTATATCGGTAAGAGATGTAGAAAAGGCAAGACAGCTTCATCCTGATGCAGAATTGTTGGTTCATCCTGAATGTCATCCAAAAGTAACAGCACTTGCAGACTTTGTAGGAAGTACAACAGGGATTATGTCCTATGCTGAAAAGAGTGATAAAACAAGCTTTATAATAGGAACAGAAAACAGCATAGTTCAGCATTTGCAGATGAGCTGTCCTGACAAGAGATTTTATCCGTTGTCAAAGGATTGTGTCTGCCATAATATGAAGCTGACAACACTTGCTGATGTGTATAATTGTGTAAGAGGTGTTGGTGGAGAAGAAATAACTCTTGATGAAAATATCAGGCTCGGTGCAAAGAGATGTATTGATGAAATGTTGAGGCTTAACAAATGAAAGCAATGATTGCTATGAGCGGTGGAGTTGACTCGAGTGTAGCGGCATTGGTGCTAAAGCAAAAGGACTTTGAGGAAATCGGCTGTACTATGAAGCTGTTTGAAAGCAACGATTATGACAGTGCAAACGGTCGCACCTGTTGTTCTATTGATGATGTTGAGGATGCAAGAAGTGTTGCATTCAGGCTTGGTATTCCATACTATGTTTTTAATTACAAGGATAAATTCAAGGAGAATGTAATTGATAAATTCATAGAAAGCTACGAAAATGGACGGACACCAAATCCTTGTATCGACTGCAATCGTTATCTTAAATTTTCAAAGCTATATGAGCGTGCCAAATTTCTTGGGTGTGACTATATTGCTACAGGGCACTATGCTCGTATTGAAAAATCTAGTGATAGATTTATTCTGAAAAAAGCACTTGACAGTTCCAAAGACCAAAGCTATGTTTTGTATTTTCTTACACAGGAACAGCTTGGACATACACTTTTTCCACTTGGAAATATGCAGAAAACAGAGGTAAGAGCTATTGCAGAAAGTAATGGTTTTATAAATGCTGACAAGCCTGACAGTCAGGATATATGCTTTGTACCAAATGGCGACTATGCAAAAGTTATTGAACAGTATTCCAAGAAACAATACTCAAAAGGAAATTTCATATCTGCTGACGGCAGGGTGCTTGGAACTCATAACGGAATAATCCGATATACAATAGGGCAGAGAAAGGGTCTTGGCATATCAGCCGAAAAGCCTTTATATGTATGCAGACTATGTCCAGAGGATAACACTGTAATTCTTGGAGATAATGATGATTTGTTTTACAATACGGTGTATGTTAATGAATTTAACTGGATAAGTGGAGAAGCACCGACAGAAAGCATCAGGTGCAGAGCAAAGATAAGATATAGACAGCCGGAACAATCTGCAACTGTATATCCTCAGGCAGACGGAGTTGTAAAAATAGTTTTTGATGTTCCGCAAAGAGCAATCACTCCAGGACAATCAGCAGTTTTGTATGATGGTGACATAGTGCTTGGTGGAGGAACAATGATTTCATTTGATAACACTTGATTTATCTGCCATAATTGATGTACAATTATCTTAGAAACGGAGGATTTTATGATGATGTTTTCAACAAGGGGCAGATATGCACTGAGAGTTATTATAGATTTGGCTGAGCATAATGATTGTGGCTACATAGCTATGAAGCAGGTAGCTGAAAGACAGAATATTTCCTTGAAATATCTTGAAAGAATTATGCCGTCACTTGTAAAGGCAAGGTTGATTGAGGGTATTCATGGAAAGGGTGGAGGATACAGGCTTACACGCACTCCAGAGGAATACTCAGTTGGTGAAATATTAAGGCTTACCGAGGGAGAATTTGCAACAGTAGCCTGCCTTGAATGTAATGCTGAGCCTTGCGAACGCAGTAATGTATGTCGTACCTATCCAATGTGGAACAAGCTTAATGACCTGATAAACAATTATCTTGACAGCGTTACTATCGCAGAGCTTATGAAATCTGACAATAAATAATAAATAAAATATCCCTTAAGTTTGACTTTATAAAAACTTAAGGGATATTTTTAGTTTGCCCAGAATGGGCAGTAACTTGGTGGTGAAAGTCCGCTACAGGCTTGGCAGTAGGAACTGTTAGCAGATGGCAAGTGCGTCCATCGTGAGG